>DASXPW010000360.1:0-9127 GCA_036493385.1 Pyrinomonadaceae bacterium | reverse complement strand
ACACGACTGTAAACAAACAACTTTCTGCCAACTACTGCCTTAAAACTGCAGACCGCTCTGGGCGTCCTGTAGATATTTCATTGCGATCACAAAAAAAACAAGATAAATGATAAAGGCGATGCCGAGGCCGCCAAGAGCGCCCAATTTCGCCCAGATCGGCATGCCTCGCTTCTTCGGGGGCTCTGGCTGATCATTAGCGAGCCAATGAGGTGACAGGTCGGCCGGAACGATCTTTCCGACTTTCACAAGCGCATTGGCGGTCTGCTGCATTATCTCGAGCAGCTTTTCCTGCTCGTAGACGGCATACCGTCCCTTAAACCCGAGCAGCATGCAGACATAATAGATCTCGACCGCGTCCTGCGTCACTTCTATCTGACTCAGCATTGATTCGAGCTTTTCGAAATATTTATTCCCCGCAAGTTGTTCCCCAAACAGCTCGAGCTGCAGCGCCGACTTCTCCCACTGTTCACGATTGGGGAAATTGTTCAGCAAAACGGTTTCGTCGACAAATGCGGCGAGAGCAAACTTCGAGACCTGGACGATCTTATGATTAAAACGATAGCGTTCGGCCCGCCTTTCAAAATCGTCGAGCATGCCCTTGCATTTGGGCCGCAGATCATTTGACGGCGCGACGATCCCGGCCTTTAACCTCAGGATCAGGTCAAATATCGGCCCGGCGAAAGTTATCAGGTCGTTCTTGCTAACTCTTTCGCTCATCCTTTTATTGAACGCATCGTATAGTTCATTTTGCCGATCATGGCTTTACCGCGTACATTTCCAGTTTTTCGTCCCCGATCTCATCCGGTACGTGAACGGCAATGACTTTCGATCCACGAATGCCGTTCCAGTAAGGTCCGATGGTGTCGAGCATAAAATATTTAAACCCTACCCGCGCCGGTATGGGTGCGGGCGGCGGATTGGCAAGCGTCAAGACGACGCCCGGCAGGGCCGCTCCAATGACCTGATCGATGGCGTCACGCGAGGCGATCTTTACGACGCGGGGCACGCCCTC
This sequence comes from Pyrinomonadaceae bacterium, assembly GCA_036493385.1. Classification (GTDB taxonomy): domain Bacteria; phylum Acidobacteriota; class Blastocatellia; order Pyrinomonadales; family Pyrinomonadaceae; genus OLB17. Next base: position 8,115 of record DASXPW010000360.1, on the reverse strand, counting down.
AATAAGCTTTGCCTCGGGCATTTGCGACTTCACGGCAAGATAAAATCCCGCCTCTTTCAACAACCGCTCATCTTCAATACGTCCGACATACAGCGTTTCCCGCGTCTTTTCGAGCGGGATCGCGACGCAGCGGCTCGGGATGACCGTTTCAAGCAGGTCCTTGAGCTGCGCGGACAAATTGCTGAATGTGAAATATAGGTCATCGTGGTCGTACTTAACGATATCTTTCGGATTGTGGTCGACAGAGAAGGTCATTAGCTTGCCGACTAGCGACGAAATTTCAAGGTATAGTCGTTCCGGATGGACCAGAGGCGATCGGAAAAAATGCGCCATTACCGGGATCGACGAGTTTACCGTGTGTAAAAGCCAAAAAACGGCCACTTCCGAGGTCGTAAAATCGGCAAGAGATGCCCTTGATTGTCGCCGCTGCTCACCCAAACTGCCGCTTTTTGTGATCAGGATCTCGACGAGCTGCCTGAGCATACTCGTCAGCCAGGCCGAGGCCGAGACCTTCAGGATCGGCGGAATATAATCATCCGCGATCTTTAACTGGCCCGTCGCGGTTCGCTGCAACTCGGCGATCTTGATCGACGTGAAGCCATCGCGGACCTCGTCGTCAAATATCAGGCGGAAATTACTTCTGGCATAGGCGATCGGCTGCTCGTTGGTGCCGCTCATTTCGTCCTTTACAAGCTCGCCTTCCTGTAAAAATCTTAGATTCGGGTTCGCTTTCGCCCCGCTGGCCTGAAAATTGGCTTCGCCAAACTTCTTCGCCGGGATCGCGAGATGAACGCCCAGACGGTCCTGTTCGGGGTGAAAGTGATCGCCCACCGGCCTTAGGTCCGGCACGGCCTCCGCGTCCGGCACGTTAACGATCAGGCCATCCGGCAATACGGCATAGCAGTTCGTGATCTGAAAGTTACCATTAGCGATAGCCTCGTTGTTGACCTGAATATCCACGATCCCATAGTCATACTGAAGTGCTGAGCCAATACGCGAGCTCAACTGGTCCTCAAAATAGTTATCCAGTTGCTGAAAGTGATGCGGGGTGAGGAGCATCCCCTCGTTCCAGACGATCTTTCTGTATCTGCTCATAGCCGGGTGCGCTCTAAATAGTAAAACTAGTCGCGAAATTAGTAAACACGCGAATCGGGAACTTGGCCGTTTACCCTATTTTTGTCGTTTTTTTCGCAATTTTTGTGGGCGCTTCCTACGGGTTTCGGCGGTGCCGGGAACGGAGGTTTCCGGTATCTCCTGATCGGTCAAACGGCCAAAGAAGTCCGCTGTCCATCGTTCTCCGGTCTTTACGGGAAAACTTTCAGGATTTCTCTCTGCGAATTCGAGTGCCTGGATAAGGAGAATAGAGCCGCGTAAAGCGCCGGTCGCGGCCAGATCCGAAACTATGGACGACGGAAAAACCGCCAGCGAAACGCGTGAAATGTTGTCGGGTGTCGGTTGCCAGCAATTAGGTGGTGGCGAGGTCACGAGATACTCACGGCATGAGAGCGGCCTGTCCGCATGGATCATGCACGACTCATCTTCAAGAAAAGGGCAGTCGACCCACTCATTAAGATAGTCGATCGCGACCGTTTTCAATTCCTCCAGCGCGAGCGCTCGCTGCCCGGTCGCCCTCAATTGGTCTACCTTGCGAAGGCGCTCGAACCAGCCCAACGATTCAAAGTGTTCGGCGGCCTGAGTGAAGCGGTGATCGATCTCCGTGCGCAGCGGCTCGGGCATTGACTTGACCAGCTCCGCGATATGGTAGACCTCGATCTCGGTAAGTGGTATCGGCTGACGGCAGCAGGCTGCACAACCCTTTTGACAGGTGACAGCGGAGCCGCGGGCATCTGAGGCGGCACTTACCATTTCGATGAATGTATTTGTGATCTTATGGAAAACAGGCAGCATCCGCTGCGGCTTGACCGGTCCGGCCGGAACAGTGAGATGCATCTTTACCGGTTCGCCCGCGATGCCGATGACGACCTCACCCGTTATCCACTCGTTTGTTTCCATCTGCCAATTAAAATGGGCCCGGCGAAACTAAGGGGCCACTATAAGGTCAGCGGATCTACGTTGATGCCGAAATCCTTTGGGCTCTGCGTGATCGTGCCGATGGCAAGAAACTTTATTGCAAAGTCGAACTCCGATCCACTGATCTTGCCGTTTTTTTGAAGGAACCAGATCGAGCGGATCGCCCGGGCGCTTTCGGGAGACTTTGTCGTAAGGTCCTGGAGCATATTCCGAAGGCTTTGGAAATCGCCACGCTCGCCTTGGTCGTACGCCGCGATCATCACCAAGCTGTCATCAGCCAATTCGCTCCCGATCTGTGTCTGAAGCTTGCCCAGAATGTCGGACATCGATTGCGCCCTCGCCAATACGTCGCCGCGCGAATCGCCAAGCTGCGTTAGAGCGGCAGTCGCTAGCAACTGCGGCGAGATGCCCTTTGCTGTGGCAATGCTCTTTATCTGGGCGGCGTTCTTCCGCGCCGAGTTGATGTTGTCAGCCAGCGCAGACGAGCTGCCGATCTGTTTGATCTTGTCGCTGACCTTTTTTGCCTGCTCGCTGGTCAGAAACGCGGTCGTGTCGTGCAGCGCCGCCCGCCGAAGAAAAGCAGCGGCAGACTGCTCGACCTTGCCGTTCTCACCGATATTCGCCGGCGAAGGCTGCGCGATATTCGTCCCTGATGAATTGTTACTACTGCCCGCGGTCGTGCCGGACGGTGAGGATGTCGTGCTAGTTTTTTCGGGCGACGGATCGTCCTCCGGATGGCTGTAGACGTACCCGCCTTTGTTGGTTTCCGCAACCTCGGTTGACGAACCACCGATAAAAACCCAAGCGATACCGATGACAAAGACCAGCAGGAAAATGCCCAATATCGGCGCGATGACAAACCAACCCCAGCTAAAACCGCCTGAGCCGGACGCTTCGGCTCCTGCGTTCGATGCAGGGCCAGCAGGTGCCTCACCGTCCGCCGGAGCCGCGCCGGCGAGATCCTCATCGGGCCCGTCCTCTTCTTCCTCGTCGGCTGCCGCGTTTGGATCGAAGCTGCGAAGAACAACCTCGACGATGAGCCCACCGCCGAGATCGACGCGATCTCCGTTTGTGATCTGAACCGGTTCCGAAAGCGGCTGGCCATTCAACTGCGTGCCGTTGCTCGATCCAAGGTCGCTGACCAGAAGCTGGTCACCCAAACGCTCGATCTTTAAATGTTCGCGTGACAGCTTACCGTTTGGAATGGACAGGTCGGCTGTGGAATGGCGGCCTATGACAAACTTCGGCTGCGTAATGGCGATCTCGCGCTCCTGCCCCGTCTCGTCGGTAAACCTAATGAACAGCTCGTCCAGCATTTTATTTCGAGTAGGTCGAGAGCGGCTGAAGATCCAGTCCGAAATCCTTCGGATTCTCACCAACGATCGCGGCAGCAAAGAATTTGGGGACGTATTTAAAGTTTTCCGAATTGAATTGTTTCGATAAGAGATCTGCTTTGGCAATAAGGGTCCAAAAATCGCGCGGCAAACCACCTGACGCAAGCGCCTTTTCCAGGTTTTGACTCAAACCGCCCTCACCGCTGTTATAGCTGCCTATTGCCAAAGGCACGCTTGACGGTCCGGTGCCATATCGGCCGGTGAGTGCCTTCATATACGAAGCCGCCGCCCTTGCGGCCGGCTCCGGCTTGCAGCGGTCGTCCGGGTTTGATGGTGACGCTCCCTTCACTATTCCGTCGCTTGGCACAAAGTGCAGCTTCGCAGTCGCGTACGTGAACTGGAACATCCCGAGTGGGCCCGTGCCGCTCTGAAGACACACGCAGTGCTCTGATTCGATCATCGCCAGGTAAAGGCCGATCCGAGCATCCATCCCTTTCTCGTTAAATGCCTTAAGTATGAACGGCGCATTTTTGCTCGCTCGCGTGTACGTCGGAACTAAACCATCGGTCCATGGAGCACGTCTCTCGCATCCGCCGGTTTTCGAGGACTTTAGCCTCGAAGAGTAACCGTCGACAAAGTTCTTTATCTTGTCGACCGCCTCTGGTGGTATCTTCTCGGGGCTGCTGTTGCCGATATATTGCGCCACTCTCATGGCCTTAACTTCGATGTACGCTCGCCGCTCATCCTGTGACATGTCGGCGTATTTCTTTCCGCTTAGCAGATCGGGTTGCTGCTGGCCGCTGTTACCCGGGTCGTTCGGAAGTATGGCGGAGTTATCATTGGTCGAGGTCGTGCTGCTCGTAGAGGGCCCGGTTTTTGGGGTCGGCGAGTCCTTTGGGCCATCATTTGATGGACGATCGATGTCCGGATCGTCAGGGTCCGTTTGCTTCGCGATCGTCACATTGCGCGGCCAAAAGATCGCGAAGCCGAGGCCAACCGTCGTTATCGCGATAATAAAAATAGCTCCGGCAATAAGAGCGACCGGCAGAAGGTTCATCGCGGTTGGCTTTGTCGCTCCTGTGTGTCCGGCAGCCGCAGGATTTGCCTTAGGTTTGGCCGGCATGGCGGCCTGTCGGGCGATCATCCGGACGCCTAAATTCGTATGATTGCCAATGCGGACAATATCGCCGTCCTTTAGCGGCGTTCCGGCGCCGTGGACCGGCCCGCCGTTAACGAAAGTGCCGTTTGTCGAGTTTTCATCGACGACCCAAACGCGGTCGCCCTCTCGATAGACGGTTGCGTGAAGCCGCGATAATCCGTCGTCCGCGAGTCGATGGTCGACCTCACTGCCACGCCCAAACGTCGTCCTCTCGCGGTCGATGGCGATCTCTTCCGGCCCTTGGGGCGTCGAGTGTGTGAGCGTTACGTCCAACATTTACTGAGTTACGCGATAAAGCTCCGACAAAGGATGATCATTTTTCAGCCCGAATTTTTGCGGATTTTCGGTGACGATCGCGGCCGCAAAAAATCTCACAAGCTGTTCGCGTTCAGGCGCCGTCTTGATCACGTTCCAAACGTCCGCGCGGTTCGCCGGCAGCGTTGCTTTCCACGCAACGGCGTCCGCCGGTGACTTGCCGAAGGCGGCGGCGGCGTAGACCTCATCGCCGTCAAAAACACTATAAACGATCGCCTTCATATACAATGCCGACGCCTTCGCCGCGCAATTTTGCGATGGGTCGGACAATGTTTCGGTCCCGCACAGCCCGTTATAGCCGTTTGATGTTACAAACGTGTTCGACATTTGCCAGAGACCTTCATTATCGCCCTGTTTTGTCGGGACGAATTTACTTCGGCTCATGGCGAGCATGAAGCCAAGGGTCGCGTCTAGGTTCTGCTCGCGGACATACGCAACATTTATCGCGTCGCGGTACTGCGTGGCACGAGCGAAATAGCCCTCCTGAACGTACTGCGGGATCATCTTCTGTATTTCCTGCAGCATTTGTTTATTCGAGACATTGTATGTGAACCCGCCGCGAAATTGCTTGACGATGTTGATCGTCATTTGCTGCGTTTCGAGCAGTGTGACGCTGGCCGCTCCCTGACTCGACTGCTGCTGTTGACCTTGCTGGTTGGTGTTGCCGGCGACGATCTCGACCGACGGAGAGGGCTTTCCGACGGCGCGCGTTTCAAACGCGAGCAAGACAGGTTTTGCCTGCGGCATCTCTTTTCCGGACTGGTCGACAAGCACGATCTGAAGGCTGTGATTGCCTCCGTCCGAGAGGTCGGGAAAATTATTCGGGTCGATCGTTGCCGTGTATGGCTCGCCATCTGCCTCGGCGATCTCAGTGCCGTCCAGAAGAAATACAGCCTTTGCCACGCAGCCGGTGTCCTTTGCATCGACCTCGACCTGTGTCGGATTTGAGATCGTGTCGCCGTTTTCTGGTTTCGTGATCTCGGCCGTCGCCTTGCAGCCCGATTTGCGAGAAAAGTAATAGGCACCGGCACTTCCGACGACGCAGAGCAGCGCGAGGCAGCAGAGTATACCCGCGACGATCAGCATGCTTTTTGCTCCGCCAGAGGCGGCGGCGGCCTCCGTTTCGATACCCCCTGATGCCGCCGGTTCGTCCGTCTTTTTCTTATCTGCTTTCTTTCTGGGCTTCGGTGCGGCGGCCGTACCGGTTGACGCCTCACCTGCCATTGCCTTCGCATCCGCGCCGGTCGTGAACTCCATTTCGGCCGAGCCGCCCAAGACGACCTTGTCGCCGTCATTCAGCAGCCTCTCGCCAGTCAATTTTTCGCCATTGACGGCCGTGCCATTGCTGCTTTTAAGATCAATTACCCAGTACTCATTCCCGCGCGGCTCGATCTCAACGTGATACCGCGAGACATTCGAATCATCGACAAACGAAATGTCGTTGTCCGACGACCGGCCCGCGGTGACCAAACGATCACCAAGATCACATTCCCGGCCGCTGAATTTTACTTTTGCCTCGGGCATCGTTGAAAGACAACCGACCCGCTCGAGGCTTCTTTATCTCGAGCGGGACCGGCGTCAATAAAAGGACGGCTACCGCTTTTGTGTTTGCAGATGAAAACTATCGAGCTGGTCAACTAAAAATTCTGAGACGGGCTCGACTGGAAAAAGTACCAGAAGATCCCGATCGCGATCAGTGTGGCCACCGCGCCGACGGCCAATAAGACGCCAACGATCATCAAGAGCCATCGAAAAAAGGCACGACGTTTTTTCGGGGGCACCGGCGTTGTTTCCAACACGGGCGCGGCCATCGCGCCCACGGCCGCTGGCTCCTCAGTGATATCGGGTTGCTCATCAAAGCCGTCTTCGTCGGCCTCGGACGGGGGAACGGGCGCCGGCTCGCTGATCTCGTCGGCGAGCTCGCTCGGTTCGCGGGCAGGCTCAGCCGCGACTGCTGCTCTGACGTGCTGCTCAAAGCCCTTTGGCAGATAGCCGCTCGATTTACGAAAGACCGGCTCCGGCATTACCCAGCCGTCACCGCCTTTACTGGCCGAGGCTGTGTCTTCCTGCGTCGGCGTCCGATCGTCGTCGGGCGGCGTTTGCGGTACGTTGTCTTCGTCCATAATTTATGTACGACAGTCTGTTAAACTGTCGGATGAATAGGGCAACAGCCTGTCCTACATTACCTTGAAAGGTCCAAAACGTCCGACCGCGTGATTATACCCGTAACTCGTTTAAAATCCTCAATCAAAACGGCCGGTGATTTTTGCAGTTTCGATTTTATGTCGCCGAGATTGGCGTCGACCTCGACGACCGGAAAGCTCTTGTCCATCACCTCGCTGACGCGCGCCTCGAGCAGTTCGCGATTTGTAAGCAGCTTTCCCAGAACATTGCTCTCGCGCAGGCTGCCGACCGAGCGATACGCTTCCAGCACCGGTATCTGCGTGACGCCGTTCTCCTCCATTTTTGCAAGCGCGTCTTTGACGATGTCGTCGGGCCCGACAAATATCAGAGCCGTCGGGGCTCCCCCGTTCTTTGTCTCGGCGATCAACGCGGCCGTAATTCGCTGCGGCTCGAGCAGCAGTTTTTCCTTCATCCACTCGTCCGAGTGAAATTTCGACAGGTAATGTTCGCCCGTGTCGCACACGATAAATACAACGACGCCCGTTTCGTCGAGATCTTTTGCAACTCTAAGAGCGGCGGCGAAATTTGTTCCGGTCGAGCCGCCACAGAAAATGCCTTCACGCCGCGATAATTGTCTCGCGAGGTCGAACGATTCGCGATCGGTGATGTTGATAATATCGTCGACGACATTCATGTCGGCATTCGTGACCGGCAAAGCCTGGCCGATGCCTTCGACAAGATATGGCGTCGCCTCGGGTACGCGTCCTGATTCTTTATACGTCTTAAAGATCGAACCGTATGGATCGGCGCCTACGATCTGGATCTTCGGATTCATCTCTTTGAGGTATCGGCCCGTACCCGTTATCGTCCCGCCTGTGCCGATTCCCGCGACAAAGTGCGTGATCTTTCCCTCGGTGTCGTTCCATATTTCGGGGCCGGTAGTTGAATAATGGGCCGCCGGATTTGCCGGGTGGCTGTACTGGTCGGGATAAAACGAATTCTTTGTTTCCTTTGCAATTCGTCGTGCCGTCTCGTGATAGTGCTCGGGCGTTCCCGGTTTGGCCGAGGCCGGAACGACCACTACATCCGCACCCATGCTCTTTAGGTATCGCACCTTCTCGACCGAAACCTTGTCTGTCAGGACAAATACAC
>DASXPW010000359.1:0-1665 GCA_036493385.1 Pyrinomonadaceae bacterium | reverse complement strand
CCAAGTAGAGCCAGCGACAAACAAATAAGCACATATTCCAGCATATGAGGTCGACGCCGACGAGTGTGGATACCGGGGCTCGAGATGAGATGTATCTGCCGTTCGCCGGATTGGTCTTTTCCTAAAGTATACTCTTGACCTCGATGGCTGGAAAAGCAAAAATCTGTATGCAGACAAATTTCGTGCGAGAGATGTGCGCCGATGGGGCAGCCCAACGCCGCGCCAACGGTCGCGAACGCCGGCGGAGATATTTTGATGCAAACTCAGAATTTACAACTGCTCTATACCCTGCTTTGCGATGATGTCAGGATCGAGATGGGAAACAAGATCTCGCTGATGGGTGTTTTTCAAAATATCCTGGTGGAAAAGTTGCCCGTATCGCTAATCAAATTTGCCGTCATAAACCATTGGCAGGGCGAAGGCAATCATCAGACCGAGGTCCGGATAATGTCGCCGGACAGACGAAACCTCGTCGTCACGTCGCAGACCACTCCGATCGAGCTGGCGGCCGGCGGCTACACCGACAACGTGAGCTTTTTTGTGAATGTCGTGTTTTCGAATGCGGGCACATATTGGGTGCAGACACTGGCAAACGCTGTCGTAATGGATGAGCTGCCGCTGATAGTGACCGACACGGCCAATGCGCAGGCGGCTGAAGTACTAAGCGAGACCGTCAATTGGGGATTACTTTTCAGTCGCAGGCACGTCGAGGGAGATAGCGAGACGGTAGATCGCGGGGTCACTGACCTCGATCTCCTTCGAACTTGAAACCCCCTTATAACTCGCCGTTATTTTTAATTTCCCGGCCGTTGCCGGACGGAAGGTAAACTCGCCGCTGACGCTGGTGGTTGTTGAGCCGAGCTTTTTAGTGCTGCCGTCGGAATTGATCTGCTCGACCTCTATCTTTGCGCCGGTGACGCTGTGGCCTTCCTTAAAGAAGACACTGCCCTTAACGATGATCATCTCGCCCTGATCGCGGGTGAGAATAAGTCGCTCGCCGAGGTCGGAAGTCTTCTTTTTCTGGACCTCGACGTTGTAGAGAACACCGCTGCTGTAACCGGGAGCATCGAAAACGATATTGTATTTTCCGGCGTCGAGCCCATTGAGAACAAAAGCGCCTTTCGCGTCGCCCTTTACCGACTTTATATCGGCGCCGTTTTGGCGGGCGGTTATCGATGGATTTGGGATGCCGGAGCCGCTCATCGTGTGGACCTTGCCTTTGATACCGCCTGTCTGAGCAGACGCGGCGGCGGCCAACGCTATGACAAATGTAATGAGAAGCGGCAGTTTTTTGCTAGACATGTTGTTCAAACGCACGCTGATCCGAAGCCTCAGCGGCTACATCATTGATGATGTCGGTAAGCGTTCGCGTTGGCTGGTAGCCTATCAGACCACGGGCCTTATCAAGGCTCGGAACGCGTCGTTGCATGTCTTCAAAGCCGTCGCCGTAAACCTCTTCGTATGACAAATACTTGATCTCGGAGCTGCTGTTCGTCAATTTACAGGCCCGATCGGCAAGCTCCTTGATCGAGACTTCTTCATCGTTTCCGATGTTAATGACCTGGCCGAAACAAGCCGGTGTCTCGAGCAGCTTAACGAGCCCCTCTACAACGTCCGCAACGTGTCCAAAACAGCGTGTCTGTGTTCCGTCGCCGTGGACCTCTA
>DASXPW010000358.1:0-2276 GCA_036493385.1 Pyrinomonadaceae bacterium | reverse complement strand
GATTTAGCGCCTTCAGCGTGAGGTGACAGTTCGCGGTTCGATCCGCTCAGTTTCGGGGCTGACCTCGACGACGATCGGCTGTTTTCTGGTGGTAACGCCGCGGATGACCTGTCCGGCGGGCGCTAACTCGACCTTGGATTGGAGAACGCGCGAGATCCGCTTCGGCAAAAACGTAGGCGCAAGCGAGGCAACGGAATCGATCAACGCGACGATATCGCCGCCGCCTGTCCAGTTTTCGCGAACGACATCCTCATTGGTGCGATTGATAAGCCTGATCAGCGTCAGGGCGACGACATAAATATCGTCGACCTGGCCGATAAATGGCAGCACGTCAGGAATAAAATCGAGCGGGGAGATGACATAAACGATCGCGCCAATGAAGAGGGCCTTTTCAGTCGTCGGAACGCGAGGATCTTTGAGCAGACGGCCGAGCAGCATCACCATGTTGGGCAGGAACATGAGAAAGCTCTTCATCCGGTTCCGTATCTGGAGCTTGTCCTTGCGACCTTGTTTGGCGAGCTTTTTCGACATTTGCTGCTTCCGTTTCCCAAAGTGTATGGAATAGCCGCGATTAGAGCAAGTTTAACGAGCAGGCGTTGTATGTTAAATTCCAGTTAGTTTTTGCCTTATGCGATCGTTTTCCTTTGCAGTCTTTCCGAGCCTTGTGTGAAACCGATCTTTATCTCACGCAAAGCTCGCAAACTTCGCAAAGAAGAACGCTAGGAATCACTTTCTTACTTTATGATCCTCGAAGAGATCCGCCGGCGTGCGGCGGCCGACATTCAGCATATCGTCTTGCCGGAGGGCGACGATCCTCGGACGATCGAAGCTGCCGCGATCTGCGCTCGCGACCGTATCGCCAAGATCACCGTCATCGGGAATGAAGAGGGCGTGAGGTCTATAGCCGCAGAGACGGGTTCCAACCTGAACGGCGTCGATATTCTGGATCACCGCAAGTCGAATGATTTTAAGAAATTTGCCGAGATCTATCATCAATTAAGACGTGCTAAAGGTGTCACTCTGGAGGAAGCCGAACAGGCCGTAAAAGACCCGCTTTATTTTGGCAATCTACTCGTGCGGGATGGCAAGGCCGACGGTACTGTCGCAGGCGCGACAAATACGACGGCACAGACGGTCGCCGCTGCTATTCGCTGTATCGGCGTCCGCGCGGGATTTAACGTTGTTTCGTCGTTCTTTTTGATGGTCGTGCCGGACAAGAAATTTGGCGAGAAGGGGGCGATGATCTATGCCGATTGCGGCGTTGTCGTCGACCCGGACGCGACGGTGCTCGCCGAGATCGCGATCGCATCGGCCGACTCGTGCCGCGCCCTGCTCAATGTCGAACCGCGCGTCGCGATGCTCTCGTTTTCAACAAAAGGCAGCGCAAAGCACAAGATGATCGATAAGGTCATTGAGGCGACAAGAACCGTTCGGGCGCGAATGCCCGATCTTGCCATTGATGGTGAACTGCAGGCAGACGCGGCGCTTGTGTCGTCGGTCGGCGAATCAAAGGCTCCTGGTTCGCCGGTGGCCGGCCGCGCGAATGTCCTGATCTTTCCCGATCTCAACGCCGGAAATATCGCCTATAAACTCACGGAACGCCTCACGGGAGGCACCGCCATCGGCCCGATCCTCCAAGGGCTCGACAAACCGTGCAACGATCTATCGCGTGGATGCAAAACCGAAGATATAGTTGACGCGGTGGCGATCACCGCCGTTCAGTCGCAGACGAGAAAAGATCGAGACTAAGTTTCCGCTGTGCCTCTGATCATTATTTGTTAAAATCAAGATCGGAGAGAAATCATTTTGCCGAAATGTCAGTAACCATTTCATTACCAACGCGCATCCAGCAAAATCTTGAATCAGGATGGGGCGACAATTTGCCGCGCAAGGCTAAGGAGGCGCTCGCGGTTGAGGGTTACCGCTCAGGTTTGCTTAGTCTCGGCGAGGTTGCCGAAATGCTGGATCTCTCAGTCAACGAGGCGGACGGCTTTCTGAAGGAACGCGGTCTTGCGGCCCTCGAGTCAATCGATGAGATCAATGTCGACACCGCCGCGTTGGAAGAATTGCTTTCTCGATGATCGTCGTTTCGGATACCTCACCAATAAACTATCTAGTCCTGATAGACCAAGTCGGTCCGCCATTCCAGCGCGTGGCGTCCGGCCTCCTTGAATCCGCCCATCGCCGTTCGATAGCTTCGACCGCCGTAGCTGATGCGAGCGACGCCGAGAGCGGCAAGCTCCTTTGACGACGGGACGTTCGGCACGACCAGGATG
>DASXPW010000357.1:0-2802 GCA_036493385.1 Pyrinomonadaceae bacterium | reverse complement strand
GATCCCCTCGACAAAGTAAGCGGTATCAAACATCTGCCGCTCTTTCCCCTGCCGCTCGTTCTGCTGCCGAATGAGTTTCTCCCGCTGCACATCTTTGAGGACCGCTATAAACAGATGATCAAAGATGCGATGGAGGACCGCAAACTATTCGGCATTACGTATTTTGAACCGCAGGATGAGCTGAGCACGAGACCGTTGGTCGGAACGATCGGTTGCGTTGCGGAGGTCCGCGAAAATCAGACGTTGCCCGACGGCCGGGCAAATCTTCTGACCACCGGTGTCGTGCGGTACCGGCTGATCGACTACGTTGAAACCGGCGACCCGTATTTTGTCGGCGACGTGATATTTTTCGAGGACGAAGACGAAACCGACGAGGATCTGCAGTCGCTGGCGGACGAGGTTTATGCGCTGTTCGAGCGAGTTGCCAAAGCCGCGTTCAAGCTGAGCGGCGGCCGAGGACGCTTTCCCGAAATTCCGAAAACCGAGCCCGAGCAGCTTTCGTTTCTCGTCACCGCCGCGTTCAACCTCGATAACCCGCTCAAATATCAGATGCTCGAGACGACCTCGACGAGCGACAGGCTCGAGAAACTGCGCGACATTCTAAACCAGGCCGTAAATAAGATGGAAGACAGCGCCGAGATCCATAAGATCGCGCAAACCAACGGTCACAGCTCCAAGAAAATAGATCTTTAACTAGCGAGCGCAAGCCGGAAAAAGTCGATGACGCGCTGTTCATAGTCCTGAGATTTTTCGAGGGAGGCGTTGATGATGCTAAAGCCCGAGGGGCTGAGGTCATATTTGGACTCGATATTCGGTCCGTTTTGGATGCACCGGCCGAGCTTTGTAGTTGATGCCTGGAGCTCAGGAACGTCGAATCCGGAGAGGAGCATGATCTTTCGACTCGCGATCGCTTTGCCGGCATCACACGTCGAGAGATTGTCGAAGGAGCCGTTGTAGAAATAAAGACGGGCACCGAGGCGAGCCAGTTCGCGGGTGACTGAACTGCCGAACGGGAAACGGCGTTCTACGGCATCGGCAATAACGGCTGTCGAGTCGGTCGGCACCGAGTCAAGAGCAACGGCAGCTATCGACGGATCTTCGACAGCGGCACCGAGCGCGGCAAGGCTGCCGAGTTCGACACCGTAAACGCCGATCTTGCTGCCAACCAATGGAGCGCCGTCAGGCGTCTTAAGGTTGCGGAGAAAATCGACGGCGGCCAGTGTATCGTCAGCTTCATGACCGCCAAAGGCGGAAACATCGACCACAGGACTCTCGCCGTGCCCGCGGAGATCGGGCATCAGCACCGTGAAATTTGTTGCTTCATTTAGCTTGACGCCGAGGTCCAGCTCATACGAGCGGTCGGCTCCGAATTTGTGAAGCAGTATTACGGCCGGCGCGTTATCGCTGCCACGGAGCAGCCAGCCGCGGGCCGACGTCCCGTCCTTGTTGTTCCACTTCTCATCGGTGACCTGGGCACCGCGCGCGCTCAGCAGGCCGTACTTAGCGGGTGTAACGAGATACGGAACAGGCTGGACTCGCGACGCTTTTTGAACGAGCCAGATCGACGCCGAGACACAAGCGACGACGATAAGAATGACTATCGGCAGGACAAGGCGAAAAATGCTTTTGATCAGACGTTTGAGCTTGTACATAAACTGCGTGGATGCAGGAACTTGCGAGGCGGCTCGGAGGACTGACCTTTCTAAAAGGTCTTTCAGGCAGGCCAGTTAAAATGTTACCATATTTCGAGGCTCAGAGAAAGGAAATTCAATGCTGTATAAGTCCTATTATTTCATACGGTTAACGCTCTTTTCGGCGTTTCTTGTTATTGTTTTCGCGATCGTTTCCGCTGCACAGCCCGCTGCCCAAAATGGCGAGCCATCCTCAACGCGGCTGATGCCCCTGTCGGAGCTCAAGACAGGGATGCACGGGACGGCAATGACCGTCTTTCAGGGCAGCGAACCGGAGCCTTTCCCCGTAGAGATCTTGGGCGTGCTGCCGGGTGCGATCGGACCAAAGCAAGATCTGATCATCGGCCGTTTGACCGGCGGTCCGGCCGAGCGAACACAAGTCTTTGCCGGTATGTCCGGCTCGCCGGTGTACATCGACGGCCGTCTGATCGGCGCCATTTCGTACAGCTTTCCGTTCTCAAAGGAGGCGATCTGCGGCATCACACCGATCGAGCAGATGATCGCGATCTTTGAGAAAAAGGCGCCTTCGGCGGCCGCCACTGAGCCGCGTGCATATTCATTTGCGCAATTGGCTTCGAGCGTTTGGTCGCCTGATCTTCCGGGAGGTATCTCAGCCCAGCCCGCAAGCTCGGGCATTGTTTCGGATTCAAAAATGGCCGCCGTAGCGGGACAATCCTTTCAACCGATCGCGACGCCGCTGGCTTTCTCGGGATTTTCTCAGGCGTCGCTCGATCTCTTTGGACCGCAACTGATGCGCGCCGGGCTAATACCCGTCTCCTCAGCCGGCGGAGCGGCGGCGATCACGCCGATGAAAAAGGCCGACCCAAAAACCTTGGTCGGCGGCGCGTCCGTCTCGATGGAGCTTGCACGCGGCGATTACAGCCTTGCGGCATCGGGGACGGTGACGCTCCGTGAAAATGGTAAAATTTACGCCTTTGGACACCCTTTCCTCGGCCTCGGATCGTCCGACTTGCCAATGTCTGAGTCGCACGTGGTGACCGTCGTTCCGAATCTCAGCAATTCATTCAAGCTCGCCGTTCCCGACGCGATGGTGGGCTCGATGACGCAAGACCGGGCAACTGGTGTGTTTGGCCAGCTCGGACAGGCGCCG
>DASXPW010000356.1:0-6984 GCA_036493385.1 Pyrinomonadaceae bacterium | reverse complement strand
CGTCAAGAAGTTCAGAGTTCAAGCTTCAGCTTGTTCTTACGCCAAACGAAGGCAAGCTAAAGCTTGAACTCTGAACTTTTTTATTTCTGCGAGGCTTCGAGTCCCGATCCGGCCGTGGCGTATTCCGGCTGAACATTCACGACGCCAAATTGCCTATCGTCACCCTCGCGGTTTGCCGCCATCATCCAGACAAAGTTGATGTGGCTCCCCGGAGCTGCGACGTTCGGATGATAACCCTGCGGCATTAACACTACGTCGCCTTCGTGAACGACCTGGACGAGTTCGGGTTCTTCCAGATTAGAATAAACCAACTGAATGCCCCACTGCGGTTCGGGCATGTCGATGTAGAGATATGCCTCTTCGAGCATGTTCTGATGCTCGTGCGGCGGAAACGACGTCCAGTTGCCGTCCTTTGAAAATGTGACACCGGCCATGATGCGTCCCGCCTCGACATTTTTGCCGAGCAGGATGTTCAGGTCGCGTTCGGTCGGCGGCGCGCCCGCAATAAAGTGAAGCGATGAGTCTTGCCTGATCTTCTCAAACTCAACAAATTGCAGCGGGTATTTTTTTTCCACCGGCGAAGATAGCTCAGCCAGGTCAAATGCCGAATCGCTTGCGACCTCGATCTGCGAATCACGCGGAACGTACAGCGCGTCATAACGTTTCATCACAAACGTCTGGCCGCCCGTCGAGACGTTTCCGGCACCATTCAGACAGATAAGACCGGTCTCATGGTTCTCATTGGCAAACGCGACAGGTGCATCGCCCGCCTCGAGAATAATTCGTCCGTAAAACAGATTTCGCGACGCAGTATCGCCTGGTTTCACTGTAACAAAACGCCCCTTGCCTTTATGCGTATCTTTCACGACGCACGTTGCACGATCAATATTTTCGAGTTTTATTTGTGCTTGCATAAGTTCAGATCCTGCTTAAGTATTCTTCAACGGCCACCTCGAGAGCGCCGCCGATCGCGGAGCCGACCGGCTCACCGGCCTCAACCGACCAACCGCCTACTATGCCGATCATGCTGCGTTTTATCGCTTCCTTCATCGACCCTTCGATAAACTTCCATCCGTAGACGAGACGTCCGCTGATTATCACACGCGGGATGCCGATGCCCATGATCACATTCGCGATCCCGATCCCGAGATAATCACCGATCTTTTCAAGCGTGCGCCTCGAACGCATGTCGCCGACATTCGCCTTCGCTACGATCTCGACAAACCGGGGTACAGCTTCACCCCGCGCCGGTGGCCGATCACCGAGATACAGCGACGCAGCCGCTGCTGCCGAGGCGTACTTTTCCCAACATCCGCGGTTGCCGCAAACGCAGGGCTTGCCGCCGGCCACGATCGTCATATGCCCGAACTCGCCCGCGATGCCGTTGCCGCGATATATCCGGCCTCCGATAACGAGTCCGACACCAATGCCGGTTCCCGAACGCACCAGGATAAAATTTGTCAATAGCCCGTCTTCCGTGTCCCGGATCTTCAACCGCGCTTCGTAAAGGGCTGCCGCCGTGGAATCATTCTCCACGACAACGCCGACAGTATCGATGATGCGAAACGCCCGCGCAATTTCGATGTTTCGCCATTCGAGATGCGGAGCAAATATCAGTTTCTGCCGCGCCGCATCGGTCATTCCGGGCACGCTGACGCCGACGAAACCTAGCCTGCGAGCCGGATCGCGTCGAACGATCCCTTCAAGATGCTCACGCGCAAGGCTCAAAGCCCTATACGGATCAGGCGGTGTTTCGAAATCGACCTCGTCAGTGATCTCCCCGCGGAGCGTCGTCAACCCGACCTGCGAACGTCGAACACCGAGATTCACACCCGCAAAATATGGAGCGTCGCCGTTGAAAGAAAGCATGCGGCTACGGCGTCGCTCAGCCTTGTCAACAACCGTCTCTTCGCAAAGAATTCCGCTCGCGATAAGCGGCCTTACATTTTCGCTGACCGTACTCGGGTCGATCTTCAAGCGAGAGGCAATACTGACTCGCGAGATCGGTTGTGCCGCTCGTATGAGCCGCAGCATCTGGCTTCCTTTGCCGAGCGAGGCAACTGATACATCGGACTGAAAATGCAATTCGCTGGTCATGTCATCGTATAAACGAAACTTATCGTATGCGTGACATTATAACGAAACGGTCTGCTCCGCCCAAAATTGAAATTCGCGATGTTTTAAGATCTCCGCTTTCGCTTGGATCTCTCCGCTCGCAACACGGCGAACGTGCTCGAACAGCCGCGTACCGACCTCGGAAATGCTCTCGGTGCCCTCGATCACGTTTCCCGCGGAAATGTCGAGGTCCCTGGCCATTTTCTCAAACACGCGGTTGTTTGATGCAAGTTTAATGACGGGTGTGATCGCGTTGCCTATCGTGGTTCCATTTCCGGTCGTAAAAACGACCACTGTCGCGCCCGACGCCACAAGGCCCGGCGTCGACTCCTGGTCGTAGCCGGGACCCTGCATAAGGTTGATACCGCGCACCCGCGGGGTTTCGGCATACTCCATGCAGTCCTCGATCCGCGTAGTGCCTGCCTTCGCGATCGCGCCAAGCGATTTGATCGTGATGTTCAACAAGCCACCGGCCTTGTTCCCCGTACTTGGATTTTGGTTTAGCACGGCTCCGAATTTCGAAGCGTAGTCTTTATACCAATCAACCATCGCATAGATCTTTCGACCGGTCGCCGCGTCTTTTGCGCGGTTGGCGAGGATATGTTCGGCTCCGCAAAATTCGGGCACCTCGGTCAATAGCACTGTGCCGTGACTTCTGACCAAGAGATCGGAGCAATAACCCAGCGACGGATTTGCCGAGATGCCGGAAAAGCCGTCGGAGCTTCCGCATTTGACACCGAGGACAAGCTCACTAACGGGAAATTCCTCACGGACACATTCGTTGACCTCGGGCAGCATACGCTCGACTTCTTTTAGGCCAAGCTCGATCGCCGCCTGGGTGCCGCCAACATCCTGAATTCCGATCTTGAAAACCGGTTTCTGTATCGGTTTTTCGCGTTTTGTCAGGTATTTTTCGACAAATGAAAGATTCGTTTTTTCGCAGCCGAGATCGATCAGAATAACGCCGCCGACGTTCGGATGATCGGCGTAGTTAGACAGCGTCCGCATCATCACGTCGAGCGTTGAGCCGTCCTGACAACCGCAGCCCTTGTTGTGAGGGATCGCGACGACGCCGTCAACATTGGGAAATTTCTCTCGGCTGTAGTACATGAACTCAGCCATCATCGATATTTGCGTTGCCTCGTGGCTGGCGCACATAGATGTTGGTACGATCAGAACATAATTTCGCGTCCCGACACGGCCGTCCGCTCGGCGAAAGCCCATAAATGTGTCGATCTGTTCGGCGGGGAAATAATCCGGCGCAGGCGTCTGCAGATCTTCCGGCAGATTGCGGACGACCGGTACCTCGTCGGTCATATTGTCATGTGTGATCCATTCGCCCTTCGGGATCCCTAATGATGTCCCGATCGGCTGGCCATATTGGCGGACATATTCATCCCGCGGAATGTCCCTCGTCGCAAACCGATGGCCCGGCGGCACAGCCTGTTTGATCGCGACGGTGTCTCCCGACGGAAGCGAAAGCGCGAGACCCGCGGACACGGCATTTTTTACGACCGCGACGTTGTCGTCCGGGTTGACGATGATCGCGTAGTCGCTGACGCGCTCGGCCTTTTCTGCTACGGTGTCCAGCATCACAGTCACGCCAAAAGATCGGGAAGGACGTATGTTCTCACGTCCGGATGAAGTCTTACCAGAAGGCCCGGATTCTCGTCCACCTGCCGGGCAAGCTCAACGTCGTCGTCTGAAAGTGCCGTTTCCGCGAGTCGCTTAAAGCTTGCAATTTTCCCCGGTGCGGTCGACGCGTCTACGATCGACTGGACGATGCGACGCGCGCCCAAGATCGCCGCCGGTCCAAGCGTCAGGATAAATTTTGCGTTTCGACATTCCGCCTCATCCTCTTCCGAGACATCGCTTCCGCCTATCTTAAACTTCGCAATGTGGTGCTCGAGAATACTCGGCGAGATAGGAATAACGCCCGCGAGATCTGCCGGCGTTGCACCGCTCCCTGGTTTTATATAGCAAAGATGCGAGGCTGCCTCTGCTTCCGGCCCGAGACCGAGAAAGAAAAGGTCGATGCCGCCGAGATCATTAATACGTTCGATATATCTGATGACCTCAGTTTCCAGATCATCGGTCTCGGTAAACATCGGCGTGAAGCTTTTTAGCTTTGCAAAAAATTCGTCGCCCAGCAATCGTTCGAAATCACGAACAAAGCTGAGGCTGTTGCCTATTCGCATAGGCGCGAGAGCGTCCTGAGTAAATACATTAAGGCGAGCGAGAACGTCATCGATCTCGCCTCCGGCGGTCCGAGCGTTCATCAGCCGATACATAGCCTGCGCCCCGCGCCCGCCCAGCAGGATGATGTTGATGTCCCCGGACTTTTCCTCTGAATACGCTATAAGTTTGTCGAACATTGCCCGCCCGACCGCGTCTTCGTCCGTCATCGTGCGGTACATTAATCCATGCCTCGCAGGCACAATGTCGCTCGACAGACCGGCGACCCGGAACCATTTATTCTCGCCGGCGATGCGTCGATCAATCGTTTTTCGTGCTGAGGTGCTCACTTGGTCGGAAGATGTGTTATTTAGCATCTATCATAATTGGTTTGACCAATTAAACGCAAGTATCACTTTAAGATTCGGGTCGCGATAGACCGGTCTTTCAGCAGTTTTGCACGAGAATCAATAAAATCAAGCATTTCTGCGGCTTGACAACGTCTGACACCGTATTCCAAACTACACAACATTAACAAAGTGGTAATACCTCTTTAGTCCATGTGGACCACAACTCACTCTCTGACCTGATTATGAGTTTCGCGAAACTTGACCTTACAGGACGCGCCGCGGTAGTTATCGGCGGCACTTCCGGCATCGGTCGGGCCATTGCCCATGGGCTCGCCGAGGCTGGCGCGGACGTAGCTTGCACATCGCGTCGGAGCGAACAAGTTGAAGCTGCGAGCGCCGAGATCGAGGCTCTGGGTCGTCAAACCGTACGCTGTGTTTCCGACGTATCGGACCCGGTGTCGCTTGAAAAGTTACTCTCTGAATGCATAGATGCCTTCGGTAAGGTAGACATTCTGGTCAACTCGGCCGGCCGCACGAAAAGAGAGCCAACCATCGATCTGGAAGAAAAAGACTGGAACGCAATACTCGAAACAAACCTGACGGGTACATTGCGTTCGTGTCAGGTGTTTGGCCGGCGCATGATCTCGAATGGATATGGGCGCATTATTAACATCGCCTCACTGTCGACATTTGTTTCTCTATTCGAGGTGGCCGCATACTCGGCGAGCAAGGCCGCCGTCGCCTCGCTGACGAAATCGCTCGCGATCGAATGGGCCAAGCATGGCGTAAACGTTAATGCGATCGCGCCCGGCGTTTTTCGAACGCCTTTGAACGAAAAGCTTTTGGATGAAACACCGCGCGGACAGGAGTTTCTCGCCCGCACACCGATGGGTAGATTTGGAAATGTAGAGGAACTCGCCGGCGCGGCCATATTTTTGGCCTCCGAAGCAGCGAGCTTTGTCACCGGCGAGGTGCTCGTCGTCGACGGCGGGTTTCTCGCGAGCGGAGTTAATCAGTAGAGGTTCGGAGTTCAAGCTTTAGCTCGCTTCAGTAGTGAGCTCAGAGTTTCAGCCTGATCTCGCAGCGGCCGCTAGCAATTTCGGCAAGCTAAAGCTTGAACTATCAACCGATCGAAGCGGAAACAATTATGAATGAGATCGCCGCCGACCTTGAGGAAATCGACAAACCTAAATCCGAGTCCGAGATCGACCCGCCCGAGGAAGCCGCGTCTACCATCACCGGATCAGTCGTCGCGGCGGTAAGCGAGATCACTGAGCAGATCGGTCGCCGACGCTGGTTGATCTGCGCGCTCTTGTTTTTTGCGACGACAATAAATTACGTTGACCGCCAGGTACTGGGGATACTCACGACCGACGAAGGCTTTAGGGCAACGATCGGCTGGGACCCGATCAAGTACGGTTGGATAAACAGCGCTTTTCAGGCTGCCTACGCGGTCGGCTTGTTGGTCGTCGGCGGTTTTATGGACCGGTTCGGGACGCGAAAAGGCTTTTCGATCGCGATGATCTTTTGGAGTGTGGCCTCAATGGCGCACTCCTTCGCACGCTCAGCGCTTGGATTTGGAGTTGCGCGTGTTGCACTGGGAATTGGCGAGTCCGGCAATTTTCCGGCGGCGATAAAGACCGTTGCTGAATGGTTTCCGAAAAAAGAACGTGCGCTCGCGACCGGCATCTTTAATTCCGGCTCGAATGTCGGTGCGATACTCGCGCCGATCGCCGTTCCGATCATCGCGATCAATTACGGTTGGGAATGGGCGTTCATCCTGACCGGCTTATTCGGCTTTATCTGGCTCGGGTTCTGGATCGCTATTTATCGCAAACCGGAGGACGACCCAAAATTATCGCGCGGTGAACTCGCCTATATTTTGTCTGATAAGGAGAAGCCGCTAAAGCGAGTCGTTTGGAGACGACTTATTCCACACCGGCAGACCTGGTCGTTTTCAGTCGGGAAGTTTTTGACCGATCCGATCTGGTGGGTTTGGCTATTTTGGGTGCCGCCGATCCTCAACGAGAAATTTGGTGTAAACATCAGTGCCATCGCATTGCCGCTCATAGTGATATACGTCATCGCCGATATCGGCTCGATCGGCGGTGGGTATCTTTCATCCGCATTAATAAAGAGCGGCCGATCAGTTCATCAGAGCCGCAAGATCGCGATGCTGATCTGCGCCCTATGTGTCGTACCTGTCGTCTACGTGCCATTTACGAACAGCCTTTGGACGGCCGTTCTATTAATAAGTCTGGCCGCCGCCGCACATCAAGGCTGGTCAGCAAACATCTTTACAACTGCATCGGATATGTTCCCTCGACAGGCCGTTGGTTCGGTT
>DASXPW010000355.1:0-11921 GCA_036493385.1 Pyrinomonadaceae bacterium | reverse complement strand
CTCGATGCTTCCTGCTGCAGGGTCGACGTAGTAAATGGCGGGGCCGGAGAGCGCTTACCGGGTTTTACCCGAATATTAGTTACTCTATATTCCGCTCCGATGCAGTCGGTCAGGAATTTTTCGGCATCGTCCGCACTACTCTGCTTTTTCCCTTCGGCTTTGAAGGTTACCGGTTTCCCCGTAATGTCGTCGGCGGTGAAGACGCCTTCGATCTTGAACTGACTTACCTGTTCGAATGCGTTGATCTCTCGTTCGCGATCGACTATAAGACGCACCGCCACGCTCTGTACGCGGCCCGCGCTCAGGTTCTTATTGCTTGTACTGATCTTGCGCCATAGCACGGGGCTCAGTTCGAACCCGACGATACGATCAAGCACTCGGCGCGCCTGCTGCGCCATTACCAGATCCATATTTACCGTGCGTGGATTCTTTACAGCGGCGTCGATCGCTGGCTTAGTGATCTCGTGAAATACGATCCGTTTGGTCGATCTTGGGTCGAGTCCCAGAACTTCGCAAAGATGCCAGCTTATAGCTTCGCCTTCCCGATCCTCGTCGGTTGCGAGCCATACTTCATCGGATCGTTTTGCTAGAGACTTGAGTTCATTGACGACTTTTCTTTTTTCGTCGGGAACGATGTAACGCGGTTCGAAATCATTTTCGACATCGATACCCATACCTGCTTTTTCCAGATCGCGGATATGGCCGTAGCAGCTATTAACCTGAAAATCTTGTCCAAGTATCTTTTCAATGGTCTTGGCTTTTGCAGGGCTTTCAACTATTAAGAGATTCTTTGACATACTTCAGAACAGCCTTAGCAAGACTCAGGGCTCCCCTTGTACTATTACTAAGCTCTTTCCCATCGCAAGAAAAAAAATTCAGAGCAAAACACGCTCTGACTACCTGACTTCTATCACTTTGCCGAAAACTCTGTCAATGCGATGCTAGAACATACGTCATAAGTTCGCCGCCGTCAAATGGCATTTCATGTGCCCGATAGACATCAGATAACGTTATAGGGCAGCCGGTTGATTTGCGTTTTCAGTTTTTTCGTTGACTTTCCGCAACGTCGTTCCAGAATACGACGTTAGTAAGGCGTGCCCGGTCCGACCCCGACAGCATGGGTGACATGGATCACCTTATACGGCATCGCACCCGGGAAGCCAGGCGGAGCCATGACCCTGTCAAGCCCAATAGTGTAGAGTTCCTGCGCGGCGGTCGCGGCAGCAAAGGTTTTCGGCGTATTCGGGCCAACTGTAATGGGATTAAAGGCTCGAATGGGCGTTATTTGCCCACTGCGTACAGCGATTTTCCACGCCTGTATCGCCTCTTTTGTGTCCGAATGGCTACTATCCTGAAAAGTTCCGATATGGCCGAAACAGACCTGTCCGGTTGCATTCAAGCGGAAGATTATCAGCCAGCATCCGCTCATCTCGCCGGTAACAACCGTCGTCGTCCGAAGTGGAACATAGGCGACCTTTCCGAGTATCCACGGCAACCATTTGAAGTTGCGTTCGGGATTGATGTGATTCCCCGCAGCTGTTGGCGAGACGGATTGTCCGCCAACTGAAACAGGGTGCCGAAGCTTGAATCGTCGGTCTTCGACCCTTACAAAATTAAACGGTTGGTTAGGCGGCTGCTGACCGGTTGCAGGTCGATTTCCATATTGGGTGTCGAACCTGAAAAGAAGATTTGGAACAAGTTTGGTTAACAATGTGAGCCCTCCAATTCCTGATCAAAAAACAGATCGAGACATTATTATCTCAACAAGAGTGATTAATTTTTGCTGATAATCGCGATAGTATTCGACATCAAAACAAAACTCAAGCAAATGCCTTGATGCCCGGCTGCCAACCCTCGTGCAACATTACAGCTAAAATCCTAAGCCGGTTATCCGATCAGGCTCGACGAGCGTATTTCCTGCCCGGCAGCACGCGGATCAGGTCTTTTATGTCGAGGCCGACGAGTACCGAATTGAGATCGCCAAAGGAAAGGCCGCTCGTCTCGAGCAGTTCATCGATATGTGTCGCTTCGTCAGCCGTCAGCAGTGACCAGATCGCTCGCTCGTTCTCGGTCAGGTTGGCCGGGACCAGATCTTGCTGTTCGGCGTGGCCGTTCTTCTTTTCCTCCATCTTTGGCGGCAGGATGCGTGCCGCGATCTCGCTCGGCAGCTCAGATACGATGTCCTGCCACTGCTGAACGAGCTTGGCACCCGCTTTGATCAGGTAGTTCGTCCCGTAAGAATTTGAGGAAGTAATGTTGCCAGGCACGGCCATCACTTCGCGGTTCTGCTCAGTTGCCAGCCGAGCGGTGATGAGCGAGCCGCTTCGTTCTGAAGCCTCGACGATCAAAACGCCGAGGCTCAAGCCGCTGATGATGCGATTGCGATACGGAAAATTGTCTTTCAGCGGCGGCGTGCCAAGCGGAAACTGTGAAACGACCGCACCGCCCGAGTCCAGTATCTCGCGGACCAGCTTCGTGTTTTCCTTTGGATAGACCATGTCGATGCCGGTTCCCATGACGGCTATCGTCCGGCCTTTTCCCTGGATCGCGCCTTTGTGCGCGGCAGCGTCGATGCCGCGGGCAAAGCCTGATACGACGGTAACGCCGCGTGTCGCCAGGTCACGCGATAACATCTCAGCTGCGTTCTCGCCGTACGTCGAACATTGACGGGAACCGATCACGGCCACGCATGGCTGCTCAGAACACACCTGCCAATCGCCGCGAACATACAGCGTGATCGGTGGATCGGCGATCTCACGCAGCAGCGACGGATAGCTGCCGTCATCCAGGATCAGAATATCGCCGCCAAGTTTTTTGACCCGCTCAAGCTCGCCCTCAGCGCGGTCGGCAAATTCATTTTTTATTATGCTCTCGATCGTCTCGGGCTTAAGCCGCAGCGATTCAAGTTCGGTTCGACGCGCATGAAAAACCGCGGACGCCGAACCAAACCGCTCAAGTAGATTCGTCGCCATCCGAGGACCGACGCCCGGGGTCATGTTCAGTGCTATCCACTCTTTCATTCGAATAATGCGTAAGTGAGAATATGGAAAAAACTGTCCACTGACAACCGACCACTGACCACTATTCTTGGCGGAGGCGTGTGGGAGTCGAACCCACCTGAGAACGCTCTCACGCCCTCACAGACGGTTTTGAAGACCGCGCCCATCACCGGACAGGATGCACCTCCGCATTTTGATCAACCCGATAACATCGTCACTAGGGTAGCGCGTTTGGCAATATCGCTGATCAGGATGTGCTCGTGCAGTGTGTGAGCGCCGTCGCCTCTGATACCGACGCCGTCGAGGACCGGGACGCCGAGAGCGGCGACAAAATTGCCATCCGAACCGCCGCCAACTTGCGATTCACCGATCTCGTAGCCGAACGTACCTCCAAGATCACGAGCTTTTTCGTAGAGAGCGGCAACCGCAGCAGTCCTCTCAAGCGGGGGACGGTTGATATCGCCGAGCAACTCGAAATTGACCCGTTCATCGATCGGCTTCAGACTTCGAAGTTGGCTGTCGACTCGCTGAGCCTCATCCATTGTCGAGAACCGGACATCAATATCACACTCGGCACATTCAGGAATGACATTCGTCGTCGTGCCCCCGTGAAATGTCGTCACGTTCACAGTGGTCCCTATCTCAGGACGCGCAACGGCGTGGATCTGCTCCACCTGGCGTGAGAGCTCCGTGATCGCGTTGATACCTTTCTCGGGCTCTAACCCGGCGTGCGCGGGCCGGCCGTGTGCGCGAAGTTTGAACATTCCGGTTCCTTTGCGCCCAGTCTTTACTCGGCCGTTGAACGAAGGCTCGAAAACAAGACAACACTGGGCGTTCGCTGCCTCTCGTTCGATCAAAGCGCGTCCTGAATGGCTACCGACCTCTTCATCACACGAAAGAAAGATCGTGATCGGTCTGGACGGCGTTGTTCCTGTGTCGGCGAAAAAGCGAAGAGCCTCGAGCATGAGCACGATGTTTGCTTTCATGTCGAATACGCCGCAGCCGTATAGACGATCGCCTTCGATCCGTGTCGGGTTTTTCGCGGCGGTGCCGATCGGATGGACGGTGTCAGTATGACCGAGCAAAAGCGTGACCTTGTCGCCGGATGGGAATGCCCGTATCACAAGATGCTCGCCGCAGCCGTCCGCCGAAATGCGTTCGATCTCAACTTCGGTCGAAACACCACCCGCAAGTTTGACGATCTGATCGACGACCTTCCGGCTTTGCTCTACGTTGTACGAAGGCGACTCGATATTGACGATCGATCGGATGTCTTCGACCATCCGATCCCGTCGTTCTTCAAAATAAGAGAGGACCTCTCGAGGGTTCATCTGCTCGGTTATTTTGTCTGGGCTGCCGCCGGCGCGGCGAAGAGTTTGTTAAACACAGCGGCCATTCGATAACCGGCCAACGCGAGACGTTCTTCGGCGATCTTCATTGCGTATTTCTTGTAGTCGTTGGACGGCATCTCGAATCGCTTCAGGTCCGGCCGATAGATCTCGGTTGACGAGATCTCAAAGCTTTCCTTCTTCCACTGTTCCGGATCATCGACGGCAAGTCGCGACTGCATTTTGTCGAACGGATATTTTTTCATTATGTCCCTGGCGATCGGGAACAGATATTCGTCGTCGCTTGAGTCGTTCGTGTTCGGAATGGCGCGGACGACGATGCTGTCCCAAAACCAATGCAGGTTTTCCTGCTTGTCGCGTGGCGTGTCTTTGGGCGTCAGCAAAAAGAGATTGGCGCCCTGGTCGCCTTTTGGCTCGGTGTCGGTGACGCGGCCCGAGGCGTGGAGCGGTTGATGAATGTCGCCGATCAGGTGTTCGAGCCAGGCAATGCCGACGGCCTTATCGGCGTCGCTTGCGTCGCCCTGCTCAAGCTTGATAAATTCGGCGATCCTGTCCATCGCCAACCCTTCGGCCGGGATCGAAGTAACAAGCTCGACCTTTCCGTCTTTTTCGCTCCAAAGTGTGTCGGAATAGTGCCAATTTGAATGATGATACTTCTTATAACGGACCGGGAAATTGCGGTCACGGATGATATCCGGCCACGACGCCGCAATTATAAAGAATTCGCGTTTGCGGGCCTCGTCTGTACGGGAACCATACGGAAGATAGAAAGTCGAAAGTTGAGCGTCTTCAGGTGCCGCAAGCAGTATTTTTATCACGCGTTCGCGGACGTCCGGTGTCATTTGCTGCCACGCTATATACGCGGTGATCTTGTGGCCGACATCGTCCCAGCCAAATACGCTCAATGCCGGAAATAGTGTAATTACCGACATTAACAGTGTGCAAAAATATACCTTTTTCATATTGTGTTTTGGAGCTTGCGGGAAGATTTTAGCGAAATAAGGGAATTTGAGAAAGGTTGCAGGAGCGAGATCGAGTTGTGGCACGGAAATTTCTTGCAGGTTATGCAAGACTTTTCCCGAGCGGCGTTCTTTGAGAAACGCCGGATCGCGTGTAAGGCGATGTGAGAGGAAACGGATGTTATGCAAGCGGTACTTGAACAAGAATTGGTAAACTCGGTTGCCGCGCGACAGCCTGAGGAGAACGGAAAGAAAATGGGCTTTTTTGCGAGCGTTTTCGGATGTTGGCACAAGCGCCTGAGCAAGCCGGTCTCGGATAGATCTTCGACCTATCAGGTCTGTGTCGAGTGCGGCGCCCGTCGGAATTATGATATGGATGATTTCAGGCCAAGAGGCCGCTTTTACTATCCGCCTTCGGCGGATATCCGCACGCAGCTCGGCGCATAAGATCGATATTTTTCACCTGCCATAGATACCAGGCGAACGCGGTCGTCTCCAACGAACGGCCGCGTTCCTGCGCCAGATCACGTACCTATACCTTTCTCAGCACAAGAGCAGAATTCTTGGAACCAAAACCGATGCAGTTGCACAACGCTGTGTTTACCGCTGCTGGACGGGCCTTGTGCGGCACGTAGTCCAGGTCGCATTCGGGATCGGGAACGTCGAGATTTACGGTCGGTGGAATTATATCTTTATTGATCGCAAGCAACGCGGCGCCAATACCAGCGGCTCCTGTGGCTCCCTGCGGATGGCCGATCTGAGATTTGGTCGCCGACATCGGAATACGGCGGGCATTGCCGTCAAGTGCAAGTTTTAAGGCCCGCGTCTCGATACGGTCGTTGAGCTGTGTTGATGTACCGTGAAGATTCACGTAGTCGAGATCGGAGGCAGTCACGCCGGCGTCCGCCATCGCAACAGACATTGCTCGAGCAGGCTCTATTCCATTCTCTTCGAGCCGGACGCGATGATATGCATCACACGTCGATCCATAGCCAGCGATCTCCGCGTAAATATGCGCACCGCGCGCGCTGGCTGCATCAAGGGTTTCCAGAACATAGATCCATGCACCTTCACCGATCACCATACCGGAACGATCTTTCGAGAAAGGGCGCGAGGCTCGCGTTGGGTCCTCGTTCCATTCGTCGGTGCAAACGGTCATAACCTCAAAGCCTTTCAAGATGCCGGGTGACATCGGTGAATCGACACCGCCCGCGATCATTCGATCCTGCCGGCCCAACGCAATGTGCTGTGCCGCGTAAAAAATAGCGTCAGTCGACGACGTGCAGCCGGTCGAAACAATATGCGACAGGCCATGCAGCCCAAACACCATTGAGAGTTCGCTCGACAAACCGCCGTGCGTCGAGGCCGGAATCGTGTAGACGCTGCCCTTACCGGCATTACCCGAGAACCAGAAACCAAATTGCCTTTCCGTAAATGACAGCCCGCCGCCGCCGGTTCCGAGTATGACGCCAAACCGCTGTTTGTCTTCAGCCGGAAGTTTTTCAACATCCAACCCTGAATCCGCGACCGCCTCGCGGGCCGCCGCAAGAGCTAAGGGAACGGTGCGGGGAACATGCTGACGGTCTTTTGGGTTAAGTTCAGCCTTCCAGTCAAACTCAGGTATCTCGGCCGCGATCTTAATGTCGAACGCAGACACATCAAAGCTCTCGATCCGACGGACGCCGCTTCGGCCCGTGGCAAGCGAGTCCCAGTAAGCCTCACGGCCGATGCCGATCGGCGTCACGCATCCAAAACCAGTGATCACTACGCGCCGAGGACTCGCTAAACCATTGAACATAATTGATAAACGTCAGAATAACACAGCCGAAAGAGACGCTATCTCAATAGATGAGCCAAGCGTCGAAAACGTAGCCTTGGTAACCGTTCCACGAAATGAGGCACCAGCGCCCGGTGCGGCCGCCAATTGTCACCTTGTTCCGGTTGCAATTTTCGACCGTAACAGCGTTGCCATGCGGGATCTTTACGATGAGGTTGCTGCTCGAATTGGGTTGTGATCTGAGAGCCAGAAAACCGTCGCTCGGTGAATTGACGCGGG
Source organism: Pyrinomonadaceae bacterium (assembly GCA_036493385.1). Classification (GTDB taxonomy): domain Bacteria; phylum Acidobacteriota; class Blastocatellia; order Pyrinomonadales; family Pyrinomonadaceae; genus OLB17. The sequence goes on along the minus strand of DASXPW010000355.1, from coordinate 4,558 downwards.
CCGATATCGTGCCCAGTGAATTCGGTGTTGGCTGCGACGATACAGCTCGATTGGTATTTTTCTCGTCTTCCGCGAGACGTTTCTGGACGTTGGCCAATTCATCCTGAAGACGCTGCTTTTCGTTGTCGGGTGTCGGCGCAGGGCTCGAGCTGGTTGGAGCGTTCCTATTGCCGTTTCCGGTATCGCTCATTTTTGATCGGCTTATTCCTACGTAGAGGACCAGCACAAATGCGACTATGGCGACGATGAGAAAGATTCCTAGTACGCCCACGACCGCAAGCACCTTCCCGATGGATCCGCGACCGGCCGTACCGTGTCCGCCGTGCGGCCTATCCGGCACGGTTCGGCCGCGACCCGCAACGAGTGTCGCCTGCTCGTCCGCGACCGGCGTCAACTCGCTACCGTCCGTAAGACAGAAGCGCAAACGATCGTCTGTGTAGGTTGAGCGGCACTTTGGACATTGCTTCATTTGGTGGGGCGGATAACCTTTTTATAGATCAGTTTAGGTTTTAATTCAATCTTAGCCCCTCATCCCGGAAATAAGGACTTTCAGCCGCTGTTTTGATGCCGACCAGCGTGCAGGCCTCGACCGCTGCAAGCGACACTCAACCCTAAATCTCACTAACGCAATAACTTGAGCCCGCGGGCATAAATGGGTATGCCACTTGCTTTATGTATATGCAATGAGAGGGAACGTATATTGATTCAATACACTCGCTCAGATGTTCTCGAATAAGGGAGGGAAAACTATGCTTTGGACAATTATTATTATCCTTTTGGTACTTTGGGCACTTGGATTTGGTTTTGCCGGCCAGGCTGTCGGCAGCTTGATCCACATCCTGTTGGTCGTTGCCATAATACTTTTTGTTGTGCAGCTTCTGACCGGACGTCGGGCGGTTTAGTACCGTTACAACCCAATCTTTATGATCACCGGTCGGCATAGCTCCGGCCGGTGGTTCTTTTCTTAAAATTCCGTTCCGGCGGGTTGTTAATGTAGTATTCGCGGCTCGGCGTAGCAGCGATCGGCTACGAAAACAAACTCGCCCGAACGCATTTTTTTATCTTTCCTGCATGGTCCCAGCGGCTGTCGGACAATGCTCGGACGGTCGCGTGGTTCGAGGTGGCTAGTCACCGCTGGTGAATTGGATGATCATGGCGTAATGACATGTATATTCACCGGATATTCACCGATAATGCCGGGGACAAGTGGTTTTGTCGGATGCATAATGCCGGGCCGGATGGATAATGCGCGAGGTAATGACATGCCGAGTTAATGCAATATCCATCAATTCCAGCCCGCCATCACGCTTTTGATAAATTTCGCCGCCCCATCACCATCACCCGATAACGCCGGTTGAACATCGAAGCTACAACGCCGATCGATCGGCAAACCAATCGAGAAAGATCTCGGGACGAATTCTGAAGAGCTCTCTGGAAAATTGCGGGATCGCAATTGCGACCCTCCGACCGCTGTCGCTTGATCCGCAAATGGAAAAGCGTCCGAAATCTAGATTCCGGACGCTCGTAACTTCGATTCTCGCTAAGCGAGTTATCGGTTAGCGGTCAGTTGCCAGGTCGAGTATCGATCCGATAACGCTGCCAAGGATGCTGAACGAATTTCCGTTCCGAGTTCCGTATCGAAACGTATTGTTAAACCCGTCCTCATATCCACGCTGGAAGCCCTGTTGGAAATAATACTGATATTGGTCTCGATCCACGTAAGACTGATAACCAAACGAACCTTCGCTATAGACCTGGTTACCATAGTAGTTAAATCCGCGACCGTAACGACGGTCCAGTATACCCTGCTGGTAACCCTGCTGATAGCCAGTATTTATGGCCGTTCTGAGCATCGATGCACCTCGGCTATCGACATAAAATGTCTGTCCGTTTCGGTACACGCGGTATCGAACACCAGGCGTCACATAGACGTTGTTGTTCGGGTAATAACTACGGTTGTTGTAAGCCCGCTGCTGGTACATTGACTGCCGCCTCTGGGCTTCCGCCTGGGCCTGTTGCCAACGACGATAGTCATTGCTTCTGCGTGTCCGCAGATAGTCGTTGTACCGCTGTTGCGCCTGGGTCTGAGCTCGCTGCCAGTCTCTATATTCACGGCTATTGTCCTGTGCATTGGCTAGGCCCGAGGCCGCCGAAAGCGCCAGTAAACCAAGAATCGCAGCAATTAGACCGTTTCTTAAATTTTGTATTTTCATATTCAACCTCCTTGATAAAAAGACCCCGCGGGCGTCGGGAAGAGCTCACGGGGTCACAAGTTTTCAATGTGATTGGAATCAAATCACAATCAACTTGCCATGATAAAAGGCAACGTCCGTGCCGAAACCTTAAACTATGCAAAGATTAAGGTTACCTGCGATACACATGCGGTTGGGCGGTGATTGCTTGACTTGAAATAGCTCTTCGCGTTAAAACAATTAAGCAGGTTAATCGCAATTAAATTCTGGTTAAAACAATAGATGCACCTCGCATTTTCGGTATGGGGCGTCCCCGCCTTGAATAGGATCTCGAATGGCTTCTAATTTGGTTTCGATCACGCGCCGCGGCTTTGGCGAGACGGCCAGGAGAGATCTCTGGTGGCTGCAGCCGCTTGTCACATTCATCGTTTTCGGGTCGTTCGTCGTCTATTCGACTTGGGCTGCCTTTCAGGGTGTCCACTATCTTTTCACAGGTGGCGGCGCGCATTATCTGTCGCCGCTCTACTCGCCTGAGCTTCTTGGCTCACAGACAGCATGGTTCGGACCAAAGCCTGGCTGGTTTCCGACATGGATGCCATTTACGGCAGCGCTCCTGATCCTCTGGGCGCCGGGCGGATTTCGATTTACTTGCTACTACTATCGCGGCGCCTACTACAAAGCCTTTTGGGCCGATCCGCCGGCCTGTGCCGTAGGCGAGCCGCGTTCGAATTATCGAGGCGAGCGTAAATTTCCGCTGATACTTCAAAACGTACATCGTTATTTCATGTATTTGGCGCTGCTGTTCCTTATCGTTCTTGCATACGACGCCATCGAGGGGATGTTTTTTGCGGGGCCGGACGGTCACCGCCATTTCGGCGTCGGCATCGGCACGCTCGTGCTTGTCGTGAACGTCGTCTTGCTGTCCTGCTACACCTTTGGCTGTCACAGCTTGCGGCATCTCGTCGGCGGCCGATGCGATCAATTGTCGAAAAAGCCCGTCCAACAAACGGCCTGGAATTGGGTCAGCGGATTTAATCGGCGCCACATGCTGTTTGCGTGGCTTAGCCTTTTTTGGGTTGGGTTTACCGACATTTACATACGGCTTTGCTCAATGGGCGTTTGGACAGATTACAGGCTATTTTGATTTCGTGTAATTTCGTGTTGTTTCGTGGTTACGGTTTTGAAGAATTAACCACGAATGAACACGAACATTCACGAAACGACACAAATGACGGAATATCCGACTTTTGAACATGATGTCTTAGTGATCGGCGCGGGAGGCGCAGGATTGCGTGCCGCGATCGAAGCGTCGGCTGCAGGCGTTTCGGTCGGCCTAATCTGCAAATCGCTTCTTGGTAAGGCTCACACCGTAATGGCCGAGGGCGGGATGGCGGCAGCGATGGGCAATGTCGATGACCGCGATAATTGGAAGGTCCATTTTTCCGATACGATGCGCGGCGGCCAGTACGTCAATAATTGGCGAATGGCTGAACTGCACGCCAAAGAGGCGCCTGATCGAGTCCGTGAGCTTGAGGCCTGGGGCGCGGTTTTCGATCGCACTAAAGACGGCAAAATTCTGCAGCGCAATTTTGGCGGGCACCGTTATCCGCGACTCGCACATGTCGGTGACCGCACCGGTCTCGAGCTGATCCGAACGCTGCAAGACCACGGCATTCATCAGGGCATCGACGTGCATATGGAGCTGACCGTCGTCACCTTGCTCAAAGACGGCGACCGCGTCGTCGGTTGTCTCGCTTATGAGCGTGAGCACGGACGATTTCAGATATTCAAGGGTAAAGCAGTGATACTCGCGACCGGCGGCGTCGGGCGCGCGTTCAAGATCACCTCGAACAGTTGGGAATGTACCGGCGACGGGCACTCGCTTGCGTACCACGCCGGTGCCGAGCTGATCGACATGGAATTTATCCAGTTTCATCCGACCGGGATGGTCTGGCCGCCGAGCGTTCGCGGCATTCTGGTAACAGAGGGCGTTCGCGGCGAAGGCGGGGTCTTAAAGAACAGCGAAGGCAAGCGCTTCATGTTCGATGACATTCCGGACCTCTATAAAAATCAGACCGCCGACAACGCGGAAGAAGGCTGGCGTTATACGCAGGGTGATAAGAATTCTCGCCGTCCGCCGGAGCTACTGACGCGCGACCACGTTGCGCGCTGCATGGTGCGAGAGGTGAAGGCAGGCCGAGGCTCTCCGCACGGTGGTGTTTTTCTCGATATCGCCTGGATCAAGGAAAAGCTTCCGAATTCGGCCGAGCACATCAAGAAAAAGCTGCCCTCGATGTACCACCAGTTCATGCAGCTCGCCAATCTCGACATCACGAGGACGCCGATGGAGGTCGGGCCGACGACGC
>DASXPW010000354.1:0-3618 GCA_036493385.1 Pyrinomonadaceae bacterium | reverse complement strand
CGGCATATTTCGGAAACTTTACCGAACGGTCAAATTCAGCGCTTGAGTCAGCGACCCCGATCACTAACAGGGTATCGGCGCCGGTCGGATGGGCATTTTTGTAAAAGTCGTCGCGAAATTTAACGATCGAGCTGTCCGGTTGAGGTTCGGTATTGTCAGCGACAACGATCGGATTTTGGGTTCGGACTATATATTCATTTGCAAACAGTCGGTGAAGAAAATTAGATAAATATTCGACACAACGCGCGTGTAAGGATCCGATAGGCGACATTTCAAAGATCCCTCCTCCGATAAGTTCGACACGGTCCGTCGGCTGAAAAACACCTTTCTCGGCCATAACGTGATACATCTCGATGGAGACTGGAAAATGCCGCGGCGTAGGTTTTTGTAAACCAACATCGTTCATAACAGTCGAATTATAGGCCAAATTTGTATGGAAAAGAAAAGAAAAGAGGCAAGCTGTGCGGCCTGCCTCTGCGCAGATAAAACAAGCTAAAGCTTGAACTCTAAACTCCTTACATTTTCCCGGCTTTGATGTCGGCGATGCGTTTTTCGAACGCGGCGGTGTCGACCTTGTCGGCCTTGCCCTGGGCAATTGCTTTGTCGGCGGTGGCAAAGGCCTCGTCTTTGCGTCCGGCATTCAGAAGTACGCTCGTTCTCGCGGATAGATTTTGGAACGTGGGCTTAATGGCTATCGTCGAATCGACGGCCTTTAGAGAAGCGTCGATCCAGGCCTTGGCGTCTTCCATATCGTTATTCTGTTTGGCATATCCCGCAGCGTTGAGCGGGGTGCGCCAATCATCGGGTTTGGCCTCGGCGACCGCTTTCCGTGCCTTTGCGAGCGCCGTTCCGACGACGTCGACCTGGACCGTAAACGGCACGCGGACCTTTTCCCAGCGGATATTTACGGTCGCTGCGTTGTCGGCCGTGGGCTCAAAGCTATATTGCAATAGTTCCTGATTGTCGCTGAGCCATTGCGGCTTGGTCTTAACGCGAAGAACGTCCTTCTTTTCGTCGTAGGTGAAACTGCCCCACTGGCCGTAGTCGCTGTTAAAGATGACGGTCCACTCGTCTTTGCCGGGGATCGTGGACAGGCTGTATTTGCCGGCCGGAAGTTTTTGGCCATTGATCAGAACATCGTCGGTCGTGATGAACTGCGTCGCCTCGTTTGCGCCGGTTCGCCAGACGTGGCCGTAGGGCACGATCGGTTCACCAGCCTGACGCTTATTCTGATCGTCAAGTGTCGCCTCGCCATCGGCGCGCGAGGCCATAGTCGCGGGTGCGTCAGCAAAAATGGTTCGGCCCTTTACGGGCGGCCGGCTGTAATTGATCGTGATGTCGGTCACGCCTATCGTCTGGGTGACGCTGGCTCCCTGGCTTGGCCGGGGAAGACGCAACTGAGCATTTGCCGCGACAGCCGCAACAAATAGCACAAATATCGAAAGAAAAGAAAGATGTCGCTTCATATAAAACTCCTTAAATCCGAAAAAATCTAACCACCGATAAACACAGATGGACTGAGATACGGACAGACACAGAAATTGTTTCGTATCTGTGCAGATCTGTGTGTTTCTGTCGTCAATTCCTTTTCTACTCTTCTTCCTCGTGAGCCCTCACACGGCCGGAGGCGACGGCGTCCTGGATCACTTTGTCGGCAAGGTTGTGCGGAAGCGGGTCGTAGTGCGAAAACTGCATGTGATACGAACCGCGTGCCTGGGTAACCGAGTTCAGCTTCGACTGGTAGTCGAGCATCTCGCTTAGCGGTACTTTGGCTTTGATCACCTGTTGTTTTCCGCGCATATCCATGCCGGACACGCGGCCGCGACGCGAATTCAGGTCGCCCATGATGTCACCCGAAAACTCCTGCGGCGTGAAGACCTCGACGTCCATTATCGGTTCGAGCAGCGTCGGACGTGCCTTTTCCATCGCGTTGCGATAAGCCTTGCGGCCGGCGGCGCGAAAGCTGTGCTCGTCCGAGTCGACCGTGTGATAGCTGCCGTCGATCAAGGTAACCTTGAAATCGACGAGTGGATATCCGGCAATGGCACCGCCCGCAGCGGCCTCGAGAATGCCTTTCTCGACCGCCGGCCGGAAGTTTTGCGGTATCGAGCCGCCAAAGATCTTATCGACCCATTCAAAGCCCTCGCCGCGGCCTTTCGGTTCGAAGATCACCTTGCAATCGCCAAATTGTCCGCGACCTCCCGACTGTTTCTTGTGGCGGCCCTGGACCTCGACCGCCTGCGTGATGGTTTCCTTATACGGAACCTTTGGAGGATGGAGTGTCACCTCGACGTGGAATCGATTTCGCAATTTATCGACGACAGTCTCGATGTGAAGCTGACCGGAGCCGGATAAGATGAATTCCTTCGTCTGGGTGTCACGGTCAAAATGCAGCGACGGGTCTTCTTCTAATATCTTGTGCAGAGCAGCGGAGATCTTCTCCTCGTCTGCGCGTGATTTTGGCTCGATGGCGAACGAGATCGCGGCCTCGGGATATTCGACCGGCGGATAGACTATCGGCTTTGCCTTGTCTGTCAGCGTGTCGCCGGTCTGCGTGTCCTTGAGTTTGACGACAGCGATGATGTCGCCCGTATTTGCCTCGTTGATCTTGTCGAGCGTTTTGCCCTGAATGTAATGCAGGGCGCCGAGACGTTCCATCGAATCGCGTCTCGAGTTAAAAACGGTCGCATCGGATCCGACCTTGCCCGAAGTCACCTTAAATACGTTAATACGGCCGGCAAACGGATCGGCGATGGTACGGAAAACATAAGCCGAGAACGGCTCGTCATTCGAATACTTTCGCGAAATGCGGTCGCCGTTCATATCGTTACTCGCGAAACCGTACTCGGCCTCGTGCGCGGCTGGATTGGGCGCGAATTCGACAATGTGATCGAGCAATATCTGAAGGCCGACCAGATTGGTCGATGAGACCGCGTAGACTGGGCAGAGCTTGCTCGCTGCTATCGCCCTGGCGAGATTCGGATAAATGTCCTCCTCGGGCAGCGTACCGTCGGCAAAGTATTTTTCCATGAGGGCGTCGTCCGATTCGGCGACGATCTCGATCAACCGCTCGCGGGTGCGCTCAAAAATGTCACGACCGGTTTCGGGCATCGGGACCTCTTTGGCCTTGCCGTCGGAGTCGAATTCGTACGCTTTTTGATGAACAATATCAACTACGCCCTTGAAATTGGCCTCGGTGCCGATCGGCAGCGTAAACGGAACGATCGAACGGGCGAATGATTGAGCGGCCGTCTCGATCGCGTGTCCAAAATCGGAGTGTTCCTTGTCGAGCTTGTTGATCGCCATGAAACGAGGCAGCAGGAATTCGTTAGCATACTGCCATGTCTTTTCGGTCTGGACCTCGATGCCATGGACGCCGTCGACAACGACCAGAGCGCAATCGGCGGCGCGCAATGCCGGACGTGCATGTGTAACAAATGCGGCGTATCCCGGCGTGTCGATCAGATTTATCTTGGTGTCTTTGTATTCGGTGTAGGCGAAGTTGTTATTTAGGGAAACTTTGCGGGCGATCGAGTCCTCTTCGTGATCGGTGATGGTAGTACCCTCGTCTACCTTTCCCCAGCGATGTGATGTTCCGGCGACGTGGAGTAGGGAACT
>DASXPW010000353.1:0-2581 GCA_036493385.1 Pyrinomonadaceae bacterium | reverse complement strand
CCGCATTGACGCTGCCTCCGCCGTCGACGCAGGGGAATATGAAGTTCCCGAAGCAGTTTAACCAGTGGGGAGACCCGAATTCTCGATTTGGCAACCTTTCGAATGGTACCGGCAGCGGCGGCGGAATGGGCAGCGGCAATGGTCTGGGCCAAGGCAGTGGGAATGGGTCGGGTGCTGGCAGCGGCGATGGCTCCGGGTATGGCGGCGGACGTGGAAATGGAAACGGTGACGGTACAGGCAATGGCAGCGGCGGTCCTCCACCGGCTCCAATGGCTGTTACCAGCCCGCTCAAGGTCCTATCCAAGCCGCGTGCTCAGTACACTGATTCTGCGAGGACAAATAACGTTCAGGGCGTCGTCCGGCTAAAGATCACGTTGATGGCAAACGGTGCCGTCGGCAACATCACGCCGCTTAACAGTCTGCCGTATGGTTTGACCGAGCAGGCCATCGCGGCGGCGCGCCAGATCAAGTTTGAGCCAAGAAAGGTGAACGGCACGCCTCAGTCGTCGATCGTTACCTTTGAGTACTCTTTTACGATCTATTAATTCACGATTCTCTTGTTTGCTTTTAGGCCCGGAAGATCTCCGGGCCTTTTTTTTGGCTTCGCATAGCCACGCCGTTCACGGCGTGGTAACAATGTCCCGAAATTCAACAGCCCGTTTACGGGCTTCATTTCTCGCGGCGTTAAAACGCCCCTGGAAAATCTGTCAACCGATTTCACCACGCGCTAAAGCACGTGGCTAAGCTAAAACCCGGCAAATTCGAGCGACAACAAACCTGAAGGAATCGACTGTTAACGCAGAACCTATTCTCGCTGTTATACTTATCTTTTGAGAACTATGAGCGAACGCGAACAGATCGAGATGGACGTGGTGTTTGTCGGTGCGGGTCCGGCCAGCCTCGCCGGGGCCTTGTATCTGAAACAGACGCTCGCCGAACACGATGAAATGGTCGAAAAGGGCATCAAGCCCGGCCGCAAGATAGGCAACCTCGAGATAGCGATCGTTGAAAAAGGGCCCGCGGTCGGAGCTCATATCCTGTCCGGCGGCGTGATGGACCCGATCGCGATCCGCGAGCTGATGCCCGACTTCCTGGCCCAGGGCTGCCCGGTCGATTCGGTCGTGACGGAGGAGGGATTTTGGTATCTCACAACCGGGAAGTCGATCAACTCGCCGATCATTCCGCCGCCGCTAAAAAATAAGGGTAAGTATATCGTCAGCCTCAGCCGCGTCTGCGAGTGGCTAGGCGAAAAGTGTGAGGAAGCAGGAATTAACATTTTCACTGACTCGCCTGCGGCCGAGCTTTTGTACGACGAAAATGGCCGCGTTGTCGGCGTCCGCACCGGCGACAAAGGCATTGGCAAAAACGGCGAAAGAAAGCCGAATTACGAACCCGGCGTCGACCTGCGCGCCAAAGTGACGGTCCTAGGCGAAGGCTCGCGCGGCTCACTCACAAAACAACTGATCTCGCGTCTCGATCTCGACAACGGCAAGGAAGAGATGGTGTATTCCATCGGTGTCAAAGAACTCTGGGAGCTTCCCAAAGGCCGTTTCCCCGAGGGCAAGGTCGTTCATACGCTTGGCTTTCCTTCTGACAACGACACATACGGCGGCGGATGGATCTATGGGATGAAAAACGACGCCCTGAGCATCGGATATGTGACCGGTCTCGACTACAAAGATCCGCTGATCGACCCACACGCCGAGTTTCAAAAATTCAAGACGCATCCGGCTGTCGCTGCTATCCTCGACGGGGGCAAGATGATCAAATACGGCGCCAAATCGATCAATATCGGCGGGTATTGGACGATGCCGAGACTTTACGGCGACGGCGTTTTGCTCGCAGGCGAGTGCGGAGCGATGCTGAATGGCCAGCGGATCAAGGGCATTCACATCGCGATGAAATCGGGAATGCTTGCGGCTGAGACCATCTGCGTGGCGTTCGATCACGAAGATTTTACCGCAAAGGTGCTTAAGGGGTATCACGAAAAAATCAGCCAGAGCTGGATCTATGACGAGCTTCATCCGGTCCGCAATTTTCACGCGGCATTCCAGCGGGGACGGCGGTCGGCGTTGGTCAACAGCGGCCTGCAATATGTGACCCGCGGTCTGGCCTGGGGCTTTATGCCGCATGAATATCACATTCCGGGTTACGAGCGGATGGAGAAACTTAATGGCTCCGTGCCCGAAAGCAATGCAAAGGACGGTTTTGGCCCGTTCGATCATTTGAAAACCGAGCGCTATTCAGACATCAAATTCGACAAACATCTCACGTTTGACAAGATAACTGACGTCTATCACGCCGGTGTTTCGCACGACGAAGATCAGCCGTCGCATTTGCATGTCCTGGACACCGAGCTGTGCGCAACCAGATGCGCAGAAGAATACGGCAACCCCTGTGAGCGGTTTTGCCCGGCGGCCGTCTATGAGATGGAGCATAACGCGGCGACCGACAGGCGAGAGCTAAAGGTCAATTTCGCAAACTGTGTCCATTGCAAGACTTGCGATATTGCCGATCCGTATCAGATCATCAATTGGGTCACGCCCGAGGGCGGCGGCGGCCCGAACTATAAAGGCATGTA
>DASXPW010000352.1:0-3019 GCA_036493385.1 Pyrinomonadaceae bacterium | reverse complement strand
TGAATTTTTCGTTCGGCGTCGTCGTGATTATCGCGCCGCTGCGCCGTGTTTCGCCCTTGATCTCACAATCGCGGGCGATGCCTGCAAAGGCGAAGATCGGCTCGTCGAACCAGATGCGATATTTCAGCTTTGATTTGTCGGGCTGGACCTGCCACTCGAATAGATGCGTCGCCGGTATCAGGACGCGGTCGGTCTTAAAGGCGTCGCGGAACAGCGGCAGACGCTCGACGGTCTCGGCCTTGGCGTTGATCGCCTCGATGATACGGCCGTCCCAACCGCGGTCGCGAATGGTCCACCAGATGTCTTCGCCCTTGAACGCGCTATTTATCGCAAAGATCGGCGTGCCGGGAAATATCTCGGGACGTTTCTTCGGTCCGTGAATATCGAAATATTCATCGTCAAGAAAAGGATACTTTCGCCTGAGCTCGCGCTCATCAGCCTTCATCGCATAACGTCCGCACATGTCTAACACCTATATTGAGTTTTCGGTCCGGCCTGAACAAGAAGCGCCCCGCGCAGGTTCATTCTTGAAATCTTGTCGATGCCTCTCTGTTAAGTCTAATTTAAACACAGAGGGCACAAAGATTCCACAAAGGTCACAGAGAATTGTTTCGAACGAAGTTCTCAGTTTTAACTACGGGAAGAAGCGTGCGCGTTCTTTTTCTGGCATTCTTTCTCTTTGCGTTCTTTGCGAGCTTTGCGTGATACTCTTTCTGTTTTGCACAAAGAGAAGCGAATGAAGATCGCCACCTGGAATGTGAATTCGATCAATGCCCGAATGCCGCATCTGCTGGGATGGCTGGCCGAGGCAGAGCCAGATGTCGTATGCCTGCAGGAGACGAAGTGTGTCGATGAAGGATTTCCGTATCAAGAGCTTCACGACGCGGGCTATTTGTCGGCATTTTACGGGCAAAAGTCATACAACGGCGTGGCTATTCTATCGAAATACGATCTCAACGACGTTCAGAAAAATTTCCCCGACGACACGGACGAATCGCCAAAGCGGATGATAGCCGCCACGATCAAGGGTGTCCGGATTGTAAACACTTACATACCGAATGGCACCGAACTCGGCACCGATAAATTCACCTTTAAGCTCGACTGGATACAGCGGCTGCGCAAATATTTCGATGCGACCTGCGAGAGGGACGGCGATGTCCTTTTGTGCGGCGATTTTAATGTCGCACCCGAGCCGGCCGACGTTTGGAATGTCGGTGCGTGGGAAGGGAAGTTGCATTTTACAAAGACCGAGCGGGCGGCGATCTATTACGTAAAGCAATGGGGATTCGTCGATTTGTTTCGCGAGATAAACGGCGATGTGAAGGAATTTTCATGGTGGGATTATAGGCAGGGCGCCTGGCAGCGAAACCAGGGTCTGCGCATCGATCACATCTGGACCTCGCGGTCACTGGCCGACAAATGCACCGGCTGCTGGATAGACAAGTCGCCCCGATCGCTTGAAAAGCCGAGCGACCACACGCCGGTCGTCGCCGAGTTTGATGTGTAACGATGGCGAAGATCACGTGCTGCGTACAGTACCGAATTGTTCCGGGCAAAAGAGATGAGTTTGCGCATTATGCGCGTGTCTGGAGGCGAATTATTGAGAGGCTCGGTGGTACGCACCATGGATGTTTTATGCCTGGCGAGCAACCGCCGGATGCGGAACATTTCAGCTTTCCGACGGTTGGCCAAAAAGGACCTGACGAGGTTGCAGTTATTCTATTCTCGTTTGATGATCTAGCTGCGTACGAGCGATACCGCCGCGAGGCGCGCAACGACCCTGAGTGCGCCGCCGTGACCGCACACTATAACCAGACTCAATGTTTCACCTCATACGAACGCACATTCCTCACGCCGCTTGATCATTAGTGACCAATTCTGGACGCCTTGTTTATCGAGCCTTTTGGCTAGACAGTTTTGGTCGTGAAAGTGTAATATCACCTACGAATTATCTCGCCAACGCCTTTAGCATTACATAGCAGCGTTTCGAAAACTCCCGGTTTTCGTGGAAAGGGTCAAAATAGTTAACGGAAATTATGGCAACCGACGTTGCTGAGATCGACCAGCAATCACGAGAAGGATTTATTCGCGGCCTCGGCCTGCTCGACGCGACGATGATCGTCGCGGGGTCGATGATCGGCTCGGGCATCTTTATCGTTTCGGCCGATATCGCTCGTCAGGTCGGCTCGCCGGGCTGGCTGATGGTCGTTTGGATAATCACCGGTCTGTTGACCGTTGGCGCCGCGTTATCTTACGGGGAGCTGGCGGCAATGATGCCGCGCGCCGGTGGGATGTACGTCTATCTAAAAGAGGCGTATTCGCCGTTTTGGGGTTTCCTGTACGGCTGGACGCACTTTCTCGTTATCGGCACAGCGACGATCGCGGCGGTCGCGGTTGCGTTTGGGCGCTTTACCGGGATACTGATCCCACAGATCTCTGAGAACATCTACATCATCGAGCCCATAAGGATCGGCTCGTCGAGCTACGCGTTCTCGCTCTCGACCACACAGCTTGTCGGCATCCTGATGATCGTCCTGCTCACTTGGATGAACACCCGCGGGTTAAAACTCGGCAAGATCGTTCAGAATGTCTTCACATTTGCAAAGACCGGCTCACTTGTTTTATTGATCGTATTGGGCCTCGCCGTCGGGCTTATCGGGCATAGCGACATCGCGGCGGCCAACTTTAGCGACCTCTGGACGGTGCGTGGAAACGTCGAGGACGTCGGTCACGGGCTTACGGCTGTCGCGGCGTTCGGGCTTTTTGTCGGAATATGCGTCGCGCAGACCAATTCATTGTTTTCAGCCGACGCCTGGCATAACGTTACATTCACGGCGGGCGAGGTCAAAGATCCGAAGCGGAATCTGCCGCTCTCGCTGCTGCTCGGGACGGGCGGCGTCATTGCCCTCTACCTGCTGGCAAACGTTGCGTATCTTGTGACGCTTCGGTTCGAAGACATGCAAAAGGTTGCGGCCGACCGTGTCGGCTCGGCGTCTCTGGACGTCGTATTTTCGGGCAT
>DASXPW010000351.1:0-2757 GCA_036493385.1 Pyrinomonadaceae bacterium | reverse complement strand
AAAACGATCAGGTAAATCACCTACGCGCGTTATTTTTTGCGTATTCTCTGCTACGCCTTTGACATTTTATCTTTCACACTCCGGACTATATTGAGACGCTCTTTACTCTTGCGTTATGTCGCTACACTTTTGAGCTCGTTGTCCTGCTACGATTAACTGAAAAAGATATCCGTTTCGCACTGCTTCTGAATCGGCAATCGCTAAAAGGGCATATTGACCATTGCAATGAAGTGAAAAGTCTCATAGTGAGTGATAGCGTACATAACACCAAGATCTCAGAACTTAAAAATCAGATTGATGCATCAGAAAGAAAGCTGAAGGAATACGACCAAACGTGGAACCATGAGATGAACGAACTCTGGAACTGTTGGAAAGTCGAAATTCCAAAAACTTCCAAGAAATCCGAAAAATTTACGCCGATTCAAAGACGGGGATCAACGGGCAAGCTTCGTTGGTATGGTTGATGATTATCGATTTATTTATTCGTATACGAGTCGTTTAATTCACGCCACCCCATCAAGTCTGTTAACGAATGAACAAAACCTCAGACAAGACGAATTTGTTTTGATTTGGGAATACATCCTTCAGTACTTCTAGTGGATAGCCGCTTTGGGCGAGCGCGAGTTCGCTGGCAAAGGGGAAAGGGGCATTTAAGGCTGTTTCAGCAGGTATCATCCAACTTCCGTTTCATCTATATCAAAATTCGCATAGACCTTCTGCACGTCTTCGTTGTCGTCGAGGGCGTCGTAGAGCTTCATCATTTGGCTGGCGTCTGAGCCTTCGAGGTGGATGTAGTTTTGCGGGATCATCGAGAGCTCAGTGGCTTGGGTTGTGACACCGGCCTTTTTAATAGCTTCATTTACAGTTTCGAAATTTTCCGGCGCAGTAAGTATTTCCCAAACCTCTCCGTCATCGTTCACGTCGTCAGCCCCGGCCTCGATAGCGATCTCAAAAAGCTCATCCTCCGATTTAGCGGCTTTATCAACGACGATGTAGCCTTTCTTGTCGAACATCCAGCCGACCGAGCCAGACTCGCCCATGTTGCCGCCGTTTTTCGAGAAGATATGGCGGATCTCGGCGACGGTCCTATTACGATTGTCCGTCATCGCGTCGACCATCACAGCGACACCGCCGGGTCCGTAGCCCTCGTACGTGACCTCGTCGTATTGCGCGCCCTCGAGCTCGCCCGTGCCGCGTTTGATCGCGCGGTCGATGGTGTCGTTGGGCATATTCTGCCCTTTCGCGTCATTGACCGCCTTTCTCAGACGAGCGTTAGCATCGACGTCGCCGCTTCCGCCGGTACGGGCTGCGACGGTGATCTCTTTGATGAGCTTTGTGAAGATCTTGCCGCGCTTAGCATCGAGCGCGCCCTTTTTATGCTTGATCGTGTGCCACTTAGAATGTCCTGACATGCTGTTCTTTCGTGAATTGGCAATATACCACGCTACGTTTTTGCCTTCAAAACTGCGATAACGGTGGCCGGTTCAATGCCAGATATTCGGACGCGCTTATTTCTTGAGGTCTGTCCGGAAACGATATCAACCTGCGTTCTGGCAACATCAAACTCATATGCCAGCAGGCGAATTAATTCCTCATTTGCCGAGCCATCGACCGGCGGTGCTTTCAACTTTATTTTCAAAGCGCCGTTTTGCTCGCCGATTACCTCACTTTTCGAAGAACGCGGCGTGACCCTGACCGCGAAAGTCACCGATCCGTCTCGTTCCTGAAAATCGATACTGCCCAGATAATTTACCCAATTGCGGAATCGCGCGTGGTCTGGTTTATTATAGTCGCGAAATTCCACTTTACCCTCAGGAGGGATCAGTGCCTCGAATGACGCCTCGCCGAACGGCTATTGTATTTGTTTGCATCACTTTCGTTTTTGTTGCCTCATGGCTTCATTTTCGGGCCCAGGCCGACAGCGACCAGACTGGGCCGTGGTCGCAGAGCCGCGTGATAACGCCGGCCGGCAAACTGATTCTGGACGCCGCGAACGGCCTTCCGGCGGTCGCTCCGCTGACAATGAATTTTGTTCGCACACCGGACAACGCAGGGCCGGACGGTAAGGGGCGATACCTGATCGCCGTCAACAGCGGATGGGGCGAACAGATCAGTTCGCGCGGTAGGCAGAACCAGTCTCTCTCCATCATCGATCTCAACGCCGTGCCCGATCCCAAGGTGGTGCAAACCGTTTATTTTCCGGCGCCTCAGAGCGCAAATGTTGGCTTGGCATTTGACGCAACGAAGCAACACGACGGTCGGTATCGGTTATTTGTTTCGGGCGGTTTTGAGAATCGAGTCTGGATACTGAGTTACGATCCTGCAGCGGCGTCGCCGATCGCGCCGAAAAACGAGCCCGACAAGGCTATCGAGACACCGTTCGTCGATGTGACGGCGATGTCAGCGAACGCCCCGTCACCAAATTACAATGGCAATGTGGCTGCCGTTTATCCGACCGGCATCGCGCTTAGCCCGGACGGCGAAACGCTGTATACGGCCAACAATCTCGGCGATACGCTTGGCGTCGTATCCGACCTGCGTGACACACGGCGGGTGGATCGGGTTTCTCTCGTGCGTCCAAGGTCGAATCAATTTGTGTATCCATACGATGTCAGGCTGGTGACGCGGGCTGACAGGGTAGCGAAGATCTATGTCTCGCTGTGGGGCGACGGCTCTGTGGCGGTGGTCGACCCGACGCTCAAAGGGCCGATCACATTTATTAAGGTCGATCGACACCCGACGATAATGATGCTGGAT
>DASXPW010000350.1:0-4016 GCA_036493385.1 Pyrinomonadaceae bacterium | reverse complement strand
AACTTGGTAAGGCAGCTCCGGAAAGAACCAGAATGTGGCGAGCGCGCCGAACGCAGCCGCGACAACCAGTCCACCCACGAGACCTTCCCATGTCTTGCCCGGCGAGACGGTCGGGATCAGCTTGTGTTTGCCGATCGCCTTGCCCGTAAAATAGGCGCCGGTGTCCGAACCCATCAGGATGAGAAAGAAATATCCGAGCAAATGTGTCGACAGGTAAGGGTGTGTTTCAAACCCCATCCGCGCCGCCACTAGAAAACCGCCTAAAAAGGCAATATAAATCGGCCCAAGCAGCGTCACACCGACGCCCGTCAACATTTTTGTAAGATCCTGCTGAAATCGAAACGTCTGAGTGATCAGAACAACAATGACAAACAGGGCAATCGTCGCCAGCAGCAGATCGGGGGCCTGTGTCGGCGTATCGAGCAGAAAGTTGACGAAAAGCGCGGCCGCGCCGAAATAGGCAACGGGTGCATCGCCCTTTAGCTCGAGCTTTTTCGACAGCAGATAGAACTCAAACAGACCCGCAGCAAGCGCAAACGCCGCAATGACAACAAATAGCCAGACCGCAGCCGGGAAATACGAGGGCAGCACGATCGAAGCGATCAAGACGGGAAGCGCAACGACGGCCGTTAAAATGCGTGTTTTCATGCGATGTTTAGAGTGCAAACTTTAGTTTGTTTCTACTCTAAGCAAATACGAGCTGAAGCTCGCACTCTGAACGAAAGAAGATTTCTTTTGACAAAAAATCCCTAGAAAGCTAAGTTTTACTTAGGCTTAAGTCAAGGCCAACGGCCTTGATGCGCGTTTCATCGAACCCGTTGATTATGTTCGAATTTCGCAGGAAAAACCAATTCGATTTCGGGTTTGTCTCACCGTCGGACGACCGCGATATCGAGGTGGTGCGCCTCAGACGCGAATCGCGTAACGGCTTTTGGACCGAAGGGTTACGGCTCTTTCGCGATGTTTTCCTGATCGTCGTGGTCTTTATCCTTGTCGGTGTTTTCTTTGTCCAACCGGTCGTGGTCGAGGGCACGTCCATGCTGCCGCAGCTACATGACGGAGAGCGCCTGCTGGTCAACAAGCTCGTTTATTACAAGATCCAAAGCATCAGTTGGGGCCATCTGCAGCGCGGCGACATCGTCGTTTTCTGGTACCCGAACGATCCGGACAAAAGCTATGTGAAGCGGATCATTGGGCTGCCCGGCGAGACGGTTGAGGTGCGAGATGGCCACGTCTATATCGATGGCAGCGAGCTGCAGGAATCATATCTCGATGCCGAGCACAATCACGCCCTGCATGATAACTCGGTCACTAAGGTTGAAGAGCATCATTACTTCGTGATGGGCGACAACCGCGACAATTCGTCTGACTCGCGGTATTGGGGTCTGGTGCCGGAAAAATATATCTATGGCAAGGCTTTCTTTCGCTACTGGAAGCCCGAGGACATTGGTTTTCTGCGGCATGGAACGTATAACATGACCGCCGAGGCAAAGCCCGACCAGCCGCAGGACGAGGACGACGACAGATAGGAGAGACGAGTTAATTGAATCTTTCAAATAAGGCTATTTTGGTTCTCGAGGACGGACGCACTTTCCACGGTGCGTCTTTTGGCGCCGAGGGTGGGACGTTTGGCGAGATAGTTTTCAATACATCGATGTCGGGCTATCAGGAGATCCTGACCGATCCGTCCTACGCCGGCCAGATCGTGTGCATGACCTATCCGCTGATCGGCAATTATGGCGTCAACAGCGAAGATGTCGAATCGCGTCGGCCATGGGTGGAAGGATTTGTTGTTCGCGAGGCGAGCCGCGTGGCGTCAAACTGGCGCGCGACCGAGACGCTCGACGCTTATCTGAAACGCAACAGCATCGTCGGCATCGAGCACATCGATACACGTGCACTCGTGCGTCATATCCGCGACAAAGGTGCGATGCGTTCGGCTATCTCGACCGTCGATCTTGATGCGGAGAGTCTGCTTCAAAAGGTGCTTGCCTCGCCGCCTATGGAAAATCGCGAGTTGGCGAGCGCGGTCACAGTTTCAGAAGAATTTGATTATCCGACCACCGACGCCAAATATCACATCGTCGCCTATGACTTTGGCGTGAAGATGAACAGTCTGCGCGAATTTTCAAAATTTGGCTGTCGTGTGACCGTCGTGCCGGCCGACACATCCGCCGACAAGGTGCTCGCTCTTAAACCTGACGGTATCTTTCTCTCGAATGGTCCGGGTGACCCTTCGTCAATGACCGCCGTTGTCAACGAGATAAAGAAATTGACCGAGTCTCAGGTCCCGATCTTCGGCATATGCCTCGGCCATCAGATACTCGGCCAGGTGTTTGGCGGCTCGACATACAAACTAAAATTCGGCCACCGCGGCGGCAACCAGCCGATCAAAAATTTCGACACCGGAAAGATCGAGATCGCCTCGCACAATCACGGCTTTGCGGTTTCTCGCGAGTCGCTTCCGGCGGAAGTCGAGGTCACACACATCAACCTCAACGACGACACGGTCGCTGGCCTTCGTCATAAAAACCTGCCGGTCTTCTCGGTCCAGTATCATCCTGAATCTGCCCCCGGTCCGCATGACTCGGAGTACCTATTCAGCCAGTTTGTCGAAATGATGAAAGGTTAACTCAGAGCTTCAAACTCCGCCTTGGCAGCAACCAGCGCCGGCATGTCCTTGTCAGCGTCTTTCCACATCTCGAAAAACTTCTCGTACTCCGCTTTATCCTTTGTTGCTCGTGCCTTTCCGAGGTGAGCAAGCGGATACAGTGACGAGAGCGGGGCCTCGCCGCGATTATTGAGTATCTTGTCGAATTCACGCGCCGCTTCGCTGTTTCTTCCGAGCTTTAGATTGGCGAGCCCTCGGAGATATTGCGGGATGAACTCGCCGGCTTTTTCAAGACGCTCAGTTATCTCGAGTTCCTCGATCGCTTCTTTCACTTTTCCGGCCTGCAGCCAGAGAGCAGCTTTGATCGTCGGTGCCCACAAGTGTTTGAGCAGCGTGTCCTTTGGTCGGTCCGAGAGCAGCTCGTTAAGCAATTGACCGGCCTCGTCCGACTGGCCGGCAACCGCCAACGCGAGCGCGGTTAAAATAACGACTATCTGTCCCCTTTCGAGACTCAAGGCCTTATTGGTCTGTGCTCTTAGAACAGACCGCAGCGTCGCTTCATTCTTTTCCGGAAGTCCCGTTCCCGAACTCCAAAACACTATCCGCACCGCCTGCTCCGCCGCGTACTTACCCGCGACCTCGCGTGCGTTGGTGTGCGTCGCAAGATCAACCGAACGACGCGAAAAATCCTGGGCCGTCCGCCATTGCCCTTTGACGGCAGCAGCGCGGGCCTGGACGTCAAAGGCTATGTGTTCGTCATCGCGGCCAGCGAACCAACGAAGATTCGTCTGGATGGCGACCCGATCGTTCTCAATGAACGCGACGATCAACGGGAAAAGATGAAAATACGTGCCGTCAAGTTTTCTTTCGAACGCGGTCTTGCAAGTTTCCTTGGCTTCCTCGTTACGGCCCAGCGAGACTAGCGACTCGACGAGATTCATATAGATCGTCGCGTAGTTCGGGTCGATCCGAATGCCTTCGCGTGCAAACGCGACGGCCTTTTCCGATTGGCCGATGCGCTCCATCGAATCAGATAGGCTGACGTAGGACACTACAAAATTCGGGTAAGTATTTCGCCAAAGCTCGAGCGTATCGATCGCCTTGTCCAGCTCGCCGTTGACGAAATTGTGATAGTAATAGGTGATCCTCAGCTTTTCGCTTTCGCTGACTGCCTCGCGAAGTTCATACGCCTTTCTGGTCATATCGGCCGCGAGCGTCCACTGGTCGGTGTTTCGATACACCACGGCAAGCTCGGTATAAGCCAATGCAAAATCGGGGTCTAATTCAAGCGCTTTTTTGTAAAACGGGATCGCCTCGAACTGCCGTCCGTTCACGATCTGCTCGCGGCCTAGCACAAATATTTTCAAAGCCTCGAGTGACGACGTGGTTATCGATTCGCTTGGGA
>DASXPW010000349.1:0-2227 GCA_036493385.1 Pyrinomonadaceae bacterium | reverse complement strand
AAAAACGATCCTTATCTTCACCATAATTTATTCGCTCGCCATATTAGCGTCCGCACAAGGCACCAGGATGCTGCGGCATCCGACGGTCAGCCGCGATAGCATCGCCTTCGAATATGCGGGCGATCTATGGTCAGTGTCCCGGAACGGCGGACCGGCAACGCGGCTCACATCGACGCCCGATTTTGACATCGACCCATATTTTTCACCCGACGGTTCGCGGATCGCGTTTTCTTCGACCGTTGCCGGCAATACAGATGTCTACGTCATGCCGTCCGGCGGAGGCGATCCGCATAGGCTCACATTTCACCCCGGCGTCGATCGCGCTAAAGGCTGGACGCCCGACGGCCGATACATCATCTTCTCATCCGCTCGGACGAGCGCTCCTCAGGAAGCCTACTACCGCCTCTGGAAGGTAAGCGTCGACGGCGGCGAGCCCGAGCCGCTTGCTCCGCCGCGTGCGTTCTCGGGCTCATTTTCGGCCGATGGCAGCAAGCTGGCATATGAAGAATTTCCGCTGCCGATCTTTCCCGTTTGGTACGAAGCCAGTTATTGGCGTCACTATCGCGGCGGCCGCGTCCACCCGATCTCGGTCATCAATCTTTCAAATGATTCGGTAGAAAAACTTCCGTGGACCAACAGTGTAGATTCGTCGCCGATGTGGGTCGGCAACACGATCTATTTTGTATCGGACCGGGATTTTACCGCGAATCTTTTTGCTTATCATACGGACACTAAGCAACTCAGCAAGATCACTAACCACGACGATTTTGACGTCATGTCGGCTTCGGCCGGACCGGATGCCGTCGTCTATGAACAGGCCGGCTATATTCATCTTGTCGACGACAAAACCGGAAAGGACAAACAGCTTAATATCCAGGTGACGGGCGATCTGCCGTGGACACGGCCCGAGTTCAAAAAGGTCGACAATATGATCCGCGCGGCAAGACTTTCGCCGACTGGTGTGCGTGTAGCATTTGAGGCGAGAGGCGAGATCTTCTCTGTGCCTTCGGCCAAAGGCGATTATAGAAATTTGACGAATAGCTCGGGCGCGCACGACCGCGATCCCGCGTGGTCGCCCGATGGCAGCCAGGTCGCCTGGCTCTCGGACGCAAGCGGCGAATATCAGCTCACACTCGGCGATCCGGCGGGACTTTCGCAGCCCCGAACCATATCGCTTCCGTCGACCGCATTCTTTTCAAATCCGGTTTGGTCGCCAAACGGCGAACAGATCTTGCTTGAGGACAACCATAAAAATCTCTGGACGATCGAGGTCAAGAGCGGGACGGCGACAAAGATCGACACGGACGAAAACGGCGATCCGACTCGGGATTTTGATGCATCCTGGTCGCCTGACTCGAAATGGGTGACGTACGCAAAAAACTTGAAGACCCGGATGCAGGCGATCTTTGTATATTCGGTTGCTGATAAAAAGGTTCATCAGATAACGGACGGAATGGCCGATTCCATCTCACCGGCGTTTGATGCGGGCGGCAAGTATTTATATTTTCTCGCCAGCACCAACTACGGTCCGCATACGAGTTGGCTAGAAATGAGCTCGATCGATCATCCAACAACAAGGGCGATCTATCTTGTTGTTTTGGATTCGGATGAGCCATCACCGTTTTTGCCCGAGACCGGCGACGAGCCGCAACGTCCCGCGGCGGGCGGGGAAGCGGCGAAACCAAAAACTCCTGCAATCGACGCGACGCGGATCGATTTCGACGGTATTTCTCAGCGGATCCTCGCGGTCAGCGTTCCGCCTGCCGACTATAACAATCTGACTTCAGGTGCGGCCGGCACATTTTTCTACACCGAGCCGATCACCGGCACCGGCACAGTTAAACTACAGCGATATCAGATCAAGGCGGGGGCGGCTGCGCCTTTTATGGAAGGCATCAGCCAATATTCCATTTCGGCCGATAAAAAGAAATTGCTTTACGGCGCCCGCGGCGGCCGTTGGGGAATCGTGGGCACCGAAGCTCCGGCAAAAGTCGGTGACGGACCCCTCAACGTCTCGCAGCTTGAGACAAAGGTCGACCCGCGTGCCGAGTGGGCAGATATCTTTCGCGAGACATGGCGCATCCAGCGTGAATATTTTTACGACCCGAAAATGCAGGGAGCCGATTGGAATGCCGTATATAAAAAGTATCTTCCGCTGCTCGAATACGTCGGTCACCGCAATGATCTGGGTTATCTGATCGCTCAGGTGGGCGGCGAGTTGACTGTT
>DASXPW010000348.1:0-6824 GCA_036493385.1 Pyrinomonadaceae bacterium | reverse complement strand
GGCTGTAACTGCTGAAACCAAAGCGGTTAAATCAATGGTCACTAAATTGTTGTCCCACGGGCGATCTACCAAGATGCGAAAAACTTTCAATATTTCGGTTCCCGAACAGATGTACGAATATATCCTGAAGAACTCCCAGGGTTGGCGATACGGCTCGATCAGCGAGTACATCCGTTCACTTGTCCGTAAAGATCAGGAAGAGCGGGCCCTGCAGTCGGGCCCGATCCGCATCCGCAAGGCCAACGACTATGCTCGGGAGCTGCTTGGCGATGATCCGTTTACCGACGAAGATGATAACGACGAAGATTCTGAGCGGCGTCCGTGAGGGATAAGTATGTTGAAAGGCAAAGGATCAGAAAATCTCGATGAGTTCAAAGCCATTGTCGCCGCATGGCACACGACGAACCGCACAACGATCTATCTGATCGAAAATCTGCCGAACGATCTGTGGCCGATGAATGTGCCCGGTTATAAACAACGTACGATCCGCCGCGTCGCCGCGCATATTCATAACGCACGCTGCGCGTGGATAAAGAGCATTGGCGAAAAGCACGGCGCCAGAGTGCCGACGCCGGTCGATAAAAACCGCGTGACACGATCGGGGCTTGCCCGTGCACTTGAACGCGGCGGCAAAGGCATCGTCGATCTCATCAAGCTCGGTCCTCACGCGGCGGCGGCGTCCCGCCGGCTTCCTGGCAAAACTTTCCTACTGACTTGACGCATTTTCTGTGCTATTTTGTCGCGCACGAGGCGCATCATCGCGGTCAGTTGATCATGCTCGCACGTCAACTCGGCCACCGTTTGCCGCGAGATGTTGAAAACGGTCTGTGGCAATGGAAAAAACGGTCGAAAGAATAAGGATAAAGGTACTCGTCTTATGTGAACGCTATGCCATCGGCCGGAGGACGGAAAATGACGAACAAGCCTATTTTAGCTCTTATAACAATTCAATTTTTATTTGTTGGTTGTCGAACTCAAACGCACGGCAAAGGAGCTGATCCAACTCAATTCGGTGCGATTCACCTGCGTTTAACCGCGCATCCAACCATGCCGGCGGTCGCCGACGTAAACAAAGACGGAAATCCCGACATTATCGTCCCGAATGGCGGCGGCATTTCAGTTTTCCTAGGAGATGGCAAGGGCGGTTTTCCGCAGGCCGACGGTTCGCCTTTTGCTTCTGGTCAAACCGGCGCCGACATTGGAGTGGTTGATTTCAATGGCGACGGAAATTTGGATGTGGCTTTAGCAAATCACGGCGTAAAGACCTGTGAAATATTGCTGGGCAATGGCAAAGGCCAGTTTTCGCTCGCGCCGGGTTCGCCCTTTAATGTTGAGAGCAATCCTCACCCGCACGGCATTGCTGTCGGAGATTTCAACCATGACGGCCGCGCCGACATAGCGATCGATAGTTGGGCAGAAAATAAGGTATTGGTGTTATCCGGAAAAGGAGACGGGACCGTTCAGGGACCAGGCGTGAAGTTTGACGTTGGCAAGATGCCTTATCAGCGACTTCGCGTCGCAGACGTGAACGAAGACGGTAACGCTGATATTATTACCTCAAATTTCGAATCTGCCTCCGTTTCCATTTTGCTTGGTGACGGCAAAAGTGGTTTCACGCGTAAGGATTTCTCTACGCCTGCTGATCCTTTCGGCATCGCAATTGCTGATGTCAATGGTGACAAACACCTCGACATTGTAATAGGTCATTACTCAGGCCATGTTGTTGATACAAGCGGGAACGCGATGTCCGTGTTGCTTGGTGACGGCAAAGGAAACTTCAGTCTTCTTAAAGGCGCTCCATTTTCAACCGGCAACTATCCAGGGACCGTTGCCGCGGGTGACATAAATGGCGATGGCATCGCAGACATCGTTGTGCCTAACTACGAGGACGGAACCCTGACCATTTACTTGTGCACAAAAGATGCGGTTACGCCGGCGCCCTATTCGCCGATTCGTGTTGGCCGCACACCGCACGGTGTAACGATTGCCGATCTCGATCATGACGGCATAGGCGATATCGTTGTGACTGAAGAGGAAGACAATGATTTGTTAATCCTATTGAGTAAAAAGCAGTAGAGAAAGGAATACCGCCCGTTGATTTGCGCCGATCTCGGGCCGATCTTTCAATATGACCACAATCGACCACCTGATCCTTTACGTCAACGACATTCCATCAAGCGTTGATTTTTATGTAAATATTCTGGGATTTAAGGACGAAGGCGAAGACGGCCCTTTCACGGTAATTCGTGTCAGCGAAGATTTCACTTTGCAGCTCGCGCCGTGGGGCACTAAGGGCAATGAGCACTGTGCATTCGCAATGTCGCGAGTGGATTTTGACGCGGCGTTTGAGAGGATAAAGGATGGGCAAATCCCTTACGGCGATTCGTTTCATTCAGTGGGCAACAACTCAGGCCCGGGCAGCGAGACGGGTGCCCGCGGTGCGGGTCCGACCGTTTACTTTTTTGACCCGAACCATCATCTTATAGAGATAAGGACATATGACTAACGCAAGCTTTCAGGATGGCCGACAACCGATAATTCAAGGAGGTTCGAAATGAATTTGAAGCACTTTCCCGCTCTTCCGCTTAGTGACTGGCAAGACACTGCCCAGACTCTGCATATGTGGACGCAGATCGTCGGAAAGATCAGGCTCGCCCTGACGCCCAGGGTCAATCAGTGGTGGAACGTGCCGCTTTACGTAACCTCTCGCGGCCTGACGACGTCGCCGATGTCCTATGGCGATGGAGCGTTTCAGATCGATTTCGATCTGATCGAACATCGGCTCGACATCAGATGTGATGACGGGCGGGTTGAGTCGGTCGCCCTCCGGCCTCGCTCGGTCGCGGATTTTTATGCGGCGGTGATGCAAACGCTGAACAAGCTCGGCATCGAGGTAAAGATATGGACGATGCCGGTCGAGATACCGGACCCGATCCCTTTTGAAAAGGACGAGCAGCATGCCTCCTACGACGCCGAATATGCACACCGCTTTTGGCAGATACTCGTACAGGTTGATCGCGTTTTCTACGAGTTTCGTTCACGCTTTACCGGCAAGTGCAGTCCGGTCCATTTCTTCTGGGGCAGCTTCGATCTGGCGGTTACCCGGTTCTCCGGCCGGCCTGCCGAACCAAAGCCCGATGCCGACTTCATCACACGGTTATCGTATGATGCCGAGCTTAGCAGCGTTGGCTTCTGGCCCGGCGGTGCCGGTTTCGATGGGCCGATGTTTTACTCTTACACGTTTCCGGAACCGGTCGGTTTTCGAGAGCAAAAGGTTCTCCCGTCGGCGGCCTTTTATGATGAAACGCTAGGAGAGTTTCTGTTGAAATACGACGATGTACGAAACGCCGACGACCCTCGGGCCGCTGTCCTGGATTTCGCGCAAACAACCTACGAAGCCGGTGCCCGCCTCCAGGATTGGCCTGTTGAGAAGTTCGATCTCGGATCGGCTGCAAAGACCGCGGCTTTGGACGCCGATCCGTCCGGGCCGGTCTCAGAAATGGCGTCCTCAAAAGCCCCAGGCACCGGAGGCTAGAAAAACCTGGGAGATTTCAAGAATCTTCTCAGAATTGGTGGTTTAAATAGCGATGATCGCGGCATTTCGGAACGCAGGTGGTTTGATCGGCAAGCGGCAGTTTTCCATTACTGGCGGCTTGTTTCGATTTCACATTGCCTCTGCGCGGTTACATAATAGAGTTTTGCTTTGCATTAAAGGTTATTGACATATGGCTACGGCACAGACCGTTTTGGAAACTTCGATCGACGAGCTTCCTCTCGTTAACCGCGGAAAGGTCCGCGACGTTTATAAGGTCTCGGACAATGAGCTTTTGATGGTCGCAACCGACCGTTTGTCGGCCTTTGACTGCATTTTGCCGACGCCGATCCCGCGTAAGGGCGAGGTGCTGACACAGCTCTCGGCCTTTTGGTTCAAAAAGTTTGAGGACGTTGACAATCATTTCATTACCGCTGATTTTGATGAGATGCCGCCGGTCGTTCGCGCACACGCGGAGCTTCGGGGCCGAGCAATGCTGGTCAAAAAGGCGACTGTCTTCCCTGTCGAGTGTGTCGTCCGAGGTTACCTCGAGGGCTCCGGCTGGAAGGACTACAAGGCTGCCGGTAAGATCTGTGCACACGAGCTGCCAAAAGGCCTTGTGCAATGTGACAAGCTTCTGGCACCGATCTTTACGCCCGCTACCAAGGCCGATGTCGGCCACGACGATAACATCTCTCAGATCGAGTTTATGAAGATCGTCGGTCACGATACGGCGGCCTTGCTAAAATCGACTTCAAAGGACCTTTACGATCGCGCCAGCGAATACGCTCGTTCGAGAGGCATCATTATCGCGGATACAAAATTTGAATTCGGGCAGGACGACGATGGAAACATCATGCTAATTGACGAGATCCTGACGCCCGATTCGTCTAGGTTTTGGAATGCCGCGTCGTACGAACCCGGTCACCCACAGCCGTCGTTCGACAAACAGTTTGTCCGCGAGTATCTCGAAACACTCGATTGGGACAAGCGTCCGCCGGCACCGCCTCTGCCGCCGGAGATAGCCGAGGCGACCTCGCAACGATATCTCGAAGCCTACCGATTGCTGACGGGCCGCGAGTTGCCAGAGAAACTGTGATCGATGTCTCTCTTGAATGAATTCCCGCCGGAACACCATGCTGCCCTGATCGCTCAAGACCCATGTTTATCGACCGTGTAAAGATCCGCGTTAAGGCCGGTGACGGCGGAAACGGCGTGACGGCCTTTCGTAGGGAGAAATTTGTGCCCCGCGGCGGCCCGTCGGGCGGCGATGGCGCTAAAGGCGGCGATGTCTGGATCGAATCCGATGAGAGTCTGAACACGCTGCTCCATCTTCGCTACAATCCTGAGCATCATGCCGAGCGCGGCCGTCACGGCGAAGGCTCGAACCGGCACGGCAAGGACGGCGCGGATGTGATCGTAAAAGTACCGGTCGGCACCGAGGTTTTCGACGCCGGAAGCGGTGAGCTGCTGCACGATTTTACGGACGTCTTGCAGCGCTTCCTCGCCGCCAAGGGCGGCAAGGGCGGCTGGGGCAATGCTCATTTTGCGACGTCCACGCGCCAGGCCCCGAGATATCATTACTCGGGCCGTCCGGGCGAAGAGCGCGAGCTTCAGTTGGAATTGAAACTGATCGCCGATGTTGGATTGGTTGGTTTTCCTAACGCCGGCAAATCTACGCTGATCAGTGTGATCTCCGCGGCAAAACCAAAGATCGCCGACTATCCATTTACAACGCTGGAACCAAATCTTGGCGTTGTGGATCTGGGCGATTTTCGGACGTTCGTTGTTGCAGACGTCCCCGGCTTGATCGAGGGAGCTTCGGAAGGCGCCGGCCTCGGCGACAGATTCTTGAGGCACATCGAACGCACGAGGCTGCTGCTGCATTTGGTTGACGTTTCTTCCGTCTCCGGCCGTGACCCCGTCGTAGATTACGAAGTAATAAATAAAGAGCTTGCCGCCTATAACGAGGACCTGGCCGCTCGCCCGCAGATCGTCGTCGCAACCAAGATCGACGCACTCGATGAGCCTGAAAGACTGGAAAATTTGAGACGGCGAGCAGAGACGGACGGACGCGAGTTCATGGCTATCTCGTCGGTCACGAATCGCGGTGTGAAGGAGTTGGTAAATCTGCTTGCAGAGAGACTGGAGCCGACTGAAAGCAGCGTGTAGTCGTGGACACCGAAAGTAAACCATTTAAGATCGCATTTTACGGCGGCTCGTTCGATCCGGTCCATCGGGCGCATCTTGCGATCGCCCGAGAATTGACCGCGCAATTCAGTTTTGACGAATTCGTTTTTATACCTGCATTTCACGCCCCGCACAAAAAAAGGCTCGTGGCTACGTCGGCCATGGATCGGTTCGCCATGCTTGCGTTGGCAACCAACAACGAGGCGCGTATCTCTGTTTCAAAGATAGAGATCGAAGTGCCGAGTCGGCCATACACGGTTGAAACACTTGAAAGGCTAAATGAATTGCTTCCCGGTGCAAGCTTGTACTTCGTAATGGGTGCGGATTCCTGGATGGACATTCGAACATGGCGCGAATGGGAAAAGGTGCTCACTCTTTCAAACCATATAGTCATTACGCGGCCCGGCGTTTCGATTTCGTTCGATCACGTCACAGACGAGATCCGCGAACGGATCGTTGATATGAGAGTGCTGGAAGACCCGCCCGATAGCACCGGCGGACACAAGATCTATATGACCGACTCGGTCAATATGGACATATCGGCGACGCTCATCAGAGAAAAAATTCGCGACAGTCTCGATTCATGGACGGATGATGTTTCCAAAGAGGTTGCAAAATACATTGAAAAATATCAGATTTATAGCTAGATGGAAGAACTAAAGGAGAAATCGCTCCACCCGCCAAAACCGCCTGCTGTAGCTACGGCGCAGCGAACTCAATTTTCAGCCCTCGACCCCGAGGTGCAGCTTGCGGTGCGGTGCGCCGCTGAAAAGAAGGCGACCGATATGGTCGTGCTCGACCTGCGTCAGATCGCAAGTTTCGCTGAGTACTTTATTATTGCAAGCGGCGCCAACCAGCGACAGGTCCAGGCCGTCTCGGATGAGATTGCGGAGCAGGTCAAAAAACAGTTGGGTACCCGGCCGATCCGGATCGAAGGCTACAATACCGCCGAATGGGTCTTGATGGACTACGGCGACTTTATCGTGCATATCTTCAATAAAGACGCACGCGAGTTTTACGATCTTGAACGGCTCTGGCGGGATGCGGGAAAGGTTGCACTACCCGAAAGCCTCTAGGGGGACGATATCGCCAGTCTCCGACT
>DASXPW010000347.1:0-3410 GCA_036493385.1 Pyrinomonadaceae bacterium | reverse complement strand
CGAATGTCGACGTGCTGTTTCAGGCATATCTTACGGCATTTCTCGTTCTCGCGAATATCAATGCGGCAGCGAATCCCGGCAATCCGTATAACGACTCCAACACGCAAAAGCCATTTGCGACGCTCGGCCAGCCGGATGCGGCCGCCACGCTGTGCGAAGTTGCTACGCGTGCGCTCAAGGCCTCGTGGTATCACAAATGGGTAAAAGATCTTAAAATGCGTCCTGAAGAATATGGGGCACTTATTCACGCACGAATGACAAATGCGGACCCGATGCCGCAGGCAGCAACTGAGATCCACCCGGATGTGCTTAACTCGCAAGCCCTCGCTCGAACGTTTTCAAAGTACGGCACTTATCTTTTGCCGCAGGCCTTCCCCGAGGGCTCGCCGACACATCCTTGCTATCCGACCGGCCACGGCACGGTCGGTGGCGCGTGTGTCACCGTGCTCAAGTTCTTTTTTGAAGGCGAGCAGAAGCTGCGTCCGTTGTTCCTGGCGACGGGCACCGATCTGGTAGAACCTGCGTCGGACGGCTTATCGCTAAACATTTACGGCAGTGGGGACCGCGACTCGATCGATATTAACGGCGAGCTGAACAAGCTGGCGTGGAATGTCTCGGTCGGCCACGGCATTCACTCGGGAATTCATTTTCGCAGCTCCACCTATTGGTCGATCCTCCTCGGAGAACAAGTCGGATTGGCTCTGCTGCGCGACCGGGCGAAAAGCTATAACGAGCCGTTCACGATCAATATCACGAAGTTTGACGGAACAACGGCGACGATCTCGAATCAATAGCCGGGAAAATATCGAAGCTGATAGCTGATAGCTCGAAGCTGTCAGCTATTTTTTTCGTTTAGCACATCGTATTGGACGGATTCGGCCTGGAATTGATTTTCTGTATAATCAATCGTTTGGGAAATGCCTAAACGAACAGACATCCACAAGGTCCTCATCATTGGTTCGGGCCCGATCGTTATCGGCCAGGCATGCGAATTTGATTACTCCGGGACGCAGGCCTGCCGAGCGTTGAGATCTGAAGGGTTTGAGGTCGTGCTGGTAAATTCTAATCCGGCGACGATCATGACCGATCCTGAGATCGCGGATCGGACATACATCGAACCGCTAACACTCGAATCCGCTACAGCAATAATCGAAAAGGAACGCCCCGACGCGCTCCTGCCGACCGTCGGCGGACAGACTGGGCTGAACCTGTCGGTCGAGCTTTACGAAAAAGGCATTCTCGACAAATACGGCGTTAAGCTGATCGGCGCGAATATCGATGCCATCCGTGTTGGCGAGGACCGCGAGCTTTTCAAGAAGGCGATGGATGAAGTCGGTATTCCCACGGCCAAAGGCGGTTTTGCTCACACGTGGGAAGAGGCCCAGTCCGTCGTCGAGCAGACCGGTTATCCGGCGATCGTTCGTCCGGCATACACGCTTGGCGGCACCGGCGGCGGCACGGCGTACAATCCGGAAGAGTTTGAAGAGATCGCGAAAAACGGTCTCGCAGCGTCGCCAGTCTCGCAGATACTCGTGGAAGAGTCGCTTCTCGGCTGGAAAGAGTTTGAGCTCGAGGTGATGCGCGACCTCAACGACAACGTCGTCATCATCTGCTCGATCGAAAATTTCGATCCGATGGGTGTGCACACGGGCGATTCGATAACGGTCGCCCCGGCGCAAACACTGACCGATGTCGAATATCAGCGCTTGCGTGACATGTCGATCAAATGCATCCGCAAGGTCGGCGTCGAAACCGGTGGGTCGAACATTCAGTTCGCCGTAAATCCACAGAACGGCGATGTGCGGATCATCGAGATGAACCCGCGCGTGTCACGATCTTCGGCATTGGCCTCGAAGGCAACCGGATTTCCGATCGCAAAGATCGCCGCGAAACTCGCCGTCGGTTATACGCTGGACGAGATACCAAACGACATCACGAAAAAGACGCCGGCGTCATTTGAACCAACGATCGACTATGTCGTAACAAAAATTCCTAAGTGGGCATTTGAAAAGTTTCCCGGTGCCGAAGATGTTCTCGGTACCCAGATGAAATCGGTCGGCGAGGTGATGGCGATCGGCCGCAATTTCAAAGAGTCTTTATTTAAGGGTCTGCGTTCGCTCGAGGCCGTCAAACCGCTGCGTTTGCAGGGCGTGCCTGACCATGAGCTGCAGCGAAAATTGGCGCGGCCAAATTCGCAGCGATTTTCTTACATCACCTACGCACTGCAAAACGGCTATACGATCGACGAAGTGCACCGGTTGACGATGATCGATCCGTGGTTTCTTGAGCAGTTGAACGAGGTGATGCTGATCCAGAAACGGATCGAGGGGCGCAAGCTTAAAGACATTCCGCGCGACATTCTCTCGTTTTCAAAGGAGTATGGACTTTCGGATCGGCGCCTGTTTTATCTGACCGGCACGCCGGAATCGGAGGTTCGCGAGCATCGAAAGAGTTTAGCAATAGCGCCCGTATATAAACGCGTCGACACGTGCGGAGCCGAGTTCGAATCCTTTACCCCGTACATGTATTCGGCGTATGAAGAAGAGTGCGAGGCTGCCCCGACCGAGCGGCGAAAGATAATGATCCTCGGCTCAGGCCCGAATCGTATCGGGCAGGGAATCGAGTTTGACTATTGCTGCTGCCATGCTTCGTTCGCGCTTCGCGATGCCGATTTTGAGACCATCATGGTCAACTGCAATCCGGAGACCGTCTCGACCGACTACGACACGTCGGACCGCTTGTATTTTGAGCCCCTCACGTTTGAGGACGTAATGAATATCGTCGATGTCGAGCGGCCAGAAGGAGTGATCGTGCAGTTTGGCGGGCAGACGCCGCTGAATCTGGCGAATCGGCTGCATGAGGCCGGCGTTCCGATCATTGGCACGTCACCCGATTCTATAGATCTTGCGGAAGATAGAAAGCGTTTCGGAGCGCTGCTCGCCGATCTCAGGATCCCGATGCCGGAAAACGGCACTGCGGTCTCGCCGGAAGAAGCTAAGGCTATCGCGGCGAGGATCGGCTATCCGGTTGTTGTGCGCCCGAGCTATGTGCTGGGAGGCCGCGCGATGGCGATCGTTTATGACGAGCAGTCGCTCGACGAGTACATGCGTTCGGCGGTCGATGCATCGCCCGAAAAACCGATACTGATCGATAAATTTCTGGAACGTGCGGGCGAGATCGACGTCGATGCTCTGGCGGATGAAACTGCGGTTGTAATTGCCGGGATTCAGGAACATATCGAGGAAGCGGGAATTCACTCTGGCGATTCGTCGAGTGTTCTTCCGGCGCAAAAGATACCGGCCGAGCACCTTGAGACGATCAAGCATTACACAAAGCTGCTCGCAAACGCCCTGAAAGTAAAAGGGCTGATGAATATTCAGTACGCAATTAAAGACGACCGCGTTTATGTG
>DASXPW010000346.1:0-11553 GCA_036493385.1 Pyrinomonadaceae bacterium | reverse complement strand
ATACCCGCAACATTTCCAAGTTCCCACTGCATTCCCGGCTGCGTTGCGTCGATCGCTGCGGAGACATTCCCTTTGTTCGACTCAGCAAGTGCCTTGACCATCGGGGCGATAAAGAAATTGACGATGCTGTCTTTCGGATATCGTTTTTGAAGCTCGTCGGAGCCTGCCATCCCTCGCGGATCGCCGCATGCTGCGTACGCCATAGCGGCGGACCCGATCGTCGTACGAGCCTTATATGCCACAAGAGACTTCTCCGCCAAAGGCTTTGCCTGGTCACACATTCCGAGCTGCGATTCAAAGAAAGCATTGGTTCCGTCTATCTGTGCCGCATTCTCTTTTCGATCATTGCGAAGATAGATATCATACGATCGCGCCGATAGCTCGAGAGATCTTTTCCACTGTCCGAAAAAGGCGGCCATGCCCGACTGCTCATCAGTCAGATCAGGCTGGTTAGGCTTCTTTGCAAAATGATCGAGATCTCGGTTCGCAGCGTCGATGTCGCCTCTGGCGAAAGCTATGAGAAACGCGTAGTAACTAAAAGCGTCGCGTTCGGTGTTATCGCCAAGGAGCTGTTCAAGGGCCTGCTGAGCCTCGTCAAATTTGTTTTGTCTTAGATATCCCTCAACAAGATTCGTCTTGGGAGTTACATTGTTGGGGCTCAACCGAATGGCTTCCTTCGCCTCTGCCATCGCCTCGTCCCACTTGCCCGCCATGGCGTAATTGACCGAAAGGTTATTATGCGGAATAAAGTCGTTCGGATAGGTTTGTATCCAGGATTTCAGCACCTTCACGGCTTCTTCACGATCGCCGGTCACGTATGAGGCGTACTTTTCTTCCAAATAGAATCGCTCGCGCTCGCTTACGCGATTTCTAAGATCATACGCCTTTTGAGAATATTGTTCGCCCAGATCCGTCTGGAAATTGTTGTTGTAAATTACGCCGAGGCGACCGTAAGCCATGGCAAAATTAGGATCGATCTCGATCGCCTTTTTGAAGAACGGGATCGCGTCGTCCTGATTTCCCTGTTGAAAAAGATCGGTGCCCTGAGTGTAGGCTTTGAGAGCGTCAAGCGAGGATGTCGTCGCCTGCTCGATAGGCGCGTCGTATTTTTTTATCGATGTGAGCGACTCGCCAAGTTTTTCGCGCAGCGAGGTGGCCGCCTTTCCGAGCGAGGTCAAGACGTGTTCCTTGCTGTCGGCTTCGACCTGCTCTTTTGCGATCGAACTGCCATCGACCGCGTTTACAGCCTCAAGCGTAACAACGTAATGCGTACCGAGGCCCGCGATCGACCCGACGATCATGGCCTTAATGCCGTTGCGCTGGCAGATCTCTTTTCCGATGTCGCGCGTCACCCGTTCGTCCGACTGGCGGCCCATGAACCGCAGAGTTTCGTGGACGCGGTCGTCAGGGAAAATATTCAGGTAAGGGGATTGGCCGAGCTGCACCGAGAGCGCCTGGTTTAGCGTTCCGTCAAATACGGGTTCGCCCGTAGTGTTAACAAAATCAGCAAGCAGGATCGTGTCCTTGTCTGTGAGGGCTGGCGTTCGACGAACGAAATAAAAGAGTGATGCCGCGGCTATCAGAAGGACAACGATGCCGCTTGCGATATAGGCGCCTTTGCGGTGCTGCCTGATCTCGTTGACGATGTACTCGGCGCTTGATGCCCGGTTCGCCGACGCGCTGATCGTGCTCGTTTTGGTCGCGCCTGAAACTGTTAGTGCTCCGGGGTGGCTGAGAGTGGCGGCTGCTGCTCGCACTTCCGGCGACAGCGTTCGATCGATCTCAGCGTCAACTTCCAGACGACGTTTCAAATGACGCAGGTCGATCAAAAGATCCTTCGCCGTCTGGTATCGTTCATCGCGGTCTTTGGTCAGCGCCTTTTCCACGATCCGGTCGAGCTCGTCGGGAACATCGGTCGCGTATCGGGCGAGCGGCGGCGGCTCTTTCTGCAGTATCAGCGAGATCGTCTCGGTGGGCGTTTCGCCCTGAAACGGCACGTGGCCGGTCGCCATCTCATAAAGCAGCGCGCCAAGGCTCCAGAGGTCGGTTCGTTCATCGACATGCACGCCTTTGGCCTGTTCGGGCGACATGTAATTCGCCGTGCCCATCACGGTGCCGGCGCCGGTGTTGACCATTGCCCGGGTCGGTGCCTCGTTGTCGGCCGTGTCGTCTTTCGGCTCGGTCAGTTTTGCGAGGCCAAAATCGAGGATCTTTGCGTAGCCGTCCTTGCGGACCATTACGTTTTCGGGCTTGATGTCGCGATGGACGATACCGGCAGCGTGGGCGGCCGCCAGAGCGCTGGCGATCTGGCTGGCGATCTCGAGCACGTCAAAAAGGCGCATGCCGCGGTTCATGCGATGCCGCAGCGTTTCGCCGTCGATGAACTCGGTAGCGATGAAGCGAGAATCGCCCGCCGTCCCGATCTCGTAAATGGTAAGGATATTCGGATGATTCAGCGCCGATGCGGCTTTTGCTTCCTGCACAAACCGCTGCAGCCGTTCTTTTTCGCCGGCCAACCGTTCGGGCAGGATCTTAATGGCAACAGACCGATCCAGCTCGGTATCTTTGGCAAGATATACCTCGCCCATTCCGCCCGCTCCGAGCAGCGAGCGGATCTCGTACCGGCCAAATTTTGTACCTGCGGCGAGGGTCATACTTGGAGATTTCGCGGAATTATAGCATCACTACTACAATTTTCACGTCAAAAATGAGCGACGTGTTCTATTCGATCCGAGAGCGCCGCAAAGAAACAGTATCGGCTATACTAACGTATTATCGATTTCGGTCATCATAGTACTCAAACTTGGGAAAGGAGCGTGTAGGTATGAAACGGGCATCTCTTTTGTTCACAGCGGTTTTGGCGGTGCTTTTGTTGGCTGCGTCGGGCTTTTCGCAGGGCCTGGCGATCGGCTCGGCGATGGATGGCTTTACGCTCTCGGATACAAACGGCGCCAACCATTCGCTCGCCGACCTTAAAGGCAAGAATGGTGCGGTCGTCGTGTTCCTTTCGGCCCAATGTCCTGTCGTTCGCGGCTATGTCAGCCGGATAAATGAACTCGCGGCCGAATATCAGGCGAAGGGCATTAACTTTGTCGGCATCAATTCAAACGCGACTGAGGACCTGAACTGGGTCAAGTCGAACGTCGCTGAATACGGTTATAAGTTTCCGGTGCTGATCGATAAGGGAGCGGTCGTGGCCGGCAAGCTAGGCGCGTCCGTGACGCCCGAGGCATATTACATCGACGCCAGGAATGTTCTGCTTTATCACGGCGCGATCGACAATGATCGCTCGGGCAGGAACGTGACCGAAAGCTTCCTAAAGACGGCCTTTGACGCTTCGCTCGACGGTAAGAAGATCACGCGCACTTCGGCAAATGCCTTTGGCTGCTCGATCAGGAAAACGGCTGACTAAAATGGTGATGAGCCGAGAAACAACGATCATGAGGGCCGTGTTTTTGGCGGCGGTGATCAGTTGTTTGCTCGCGCTGTCTGCCCTGGGCCAGAGAGCGTCGGAAACGGCGCCGGTATCGACATCAAAGATCACGCAGATCGATATCGCGGCCCTAAAGCAACTCATCAAACCCAACGGCAAACCGCGGCTTATCAATTTTTGGGCTACGTGGTGCGGGCCGTGCCGCGAAGAGTATCCGGACCTTGTAAAGATCGACGAGCAGTATCGTGGAAAGATCGATTTTCTCACCGTCTCGCTCGACGACGTGGCGGACAAGGACACGGCGGTTCCAAAATTTCTCTCGGAAATGAAGGCCGAGATGCCAACTTACCTGCTCGTCACCAGCGACGATGAAGCGGCCATGGCCGTCGTCTCTAAAAGCTGGAACGGAGCGCTGCCATTTACCATACTTTTTGATCCGAATGGCGGCGTTGCGTATGTCCGGCAGGGGAAAGTAAGGATAGAACTCCTGAAAGCCGCGCTTGGGAAATATGTGGCTCCCGTGAGCCCATCGGCGCAGAAGTAGCTGAAAGTTTACCTGTGTATGAGTTTATGGAAAGCTGATTTCAAG
This sequence comes from Pyrinomonadaceae bacterium, assembly GCA_036493385.1. Taxonomy (GTDB): domain Bacteria; phylum Acidobacteriota; class Blastocatellia; order Pyrinomonadales; family Pyrinomonadaceae; genus OLB17. The sequence continues at coordinate 7,531 of DASXPW010000346.1, read as the reverse complement.
ATACTCACCTGGAACGGACTTTTCGATTGCCGCTTGAATTAGGGCTACCCGCTTACGAATTCGCGGCCATGAGGTTGTGAGTAGAACAACTATAGTTATTTTTCGCTCCGCCAGGTTCTGTTGATATCGCAAATTCTGGTCCGTAGTGATCATAAGCCCAAACCCGGCATCTTCGGCGGATCTGAGCAATTCACCATTTGAAAGCTTCGCCCAACCTTGTTGGAAAGCCGTTCGTACTTCGTGCTCTCTAAAAAATTGAACTAGTGGCGCCGGCGCGCCTTGATCTAAAAGAATTTTCATTCCAAAGCAAGGTCGTCGAGTGTGGCTTGTTCATAATCCAAAAGCTCCTCAACCTGTTCCCGAGTCACTCCCGGAAACCATTCCAGAAACTCGTGGATCGATGCTCCATCCTTGAGATTTTCGAAGAGGGCAGCGACAGGAACGCGCGTACCTTTAAATACCCAGGCGCCGCTAAATACATCCGGACGTCGTTCGATGACCGCTGGTACCTCCAATGTTTTCATACCACAAAAGAACCTCCTTGACATTATAATGCATTTTCAGATACTTACCTTCTCTGCGCCTCCATCGACATCGGCTCCTAAAAACGATAGAATTTCTGTTTCGTTTTCAGACCGGGAAGTTGACTGATGACCACCAAAACAGCCATCACCGCCGAGATCCTCAAACAGCACAACCTCACAATCGAAGAATTTGGTCGCATAAAGAGCATCCTCGGCCGCGAGCCTAATCTGACAGAGCTAGGCGTCTTCAGCGTGATGTGGTCGGAGCATTGTTCTTACAAATCGTCGCGAGTCCATCTCAAAAGATTACCGACGAGCGGTCCACGAGTCATCGTGCCGCCGGGTGAGAATGCCGGTGTGGTCGACATCGGCGACGGCTGGTGCATTGCTTTTAAGGTCGAATCGCATAACCATCCGAGCTTTATCGAGCCATTTCAGGGAGCGGCGACGGGAGTCGGCGGTATACTCCGCGACGTTTTCACGATGGGCGCCCGGCCGGTCGCGGCGATGAATTCGCTTCGGTTTGGGCCCTTGTCAGAACCGCGTGCAGTAGCGGGTGGTTTAACTGGATCAAACGGCGATCAAAAGGTATATAACCGCAACAAATCGATTCTCAAAGGCGTTGTCGAGGGCATCGGTCATTACGGCAATTGCTTCGGCGTGCCGACGATCGGCGGCGAAGTCGTTTTTGACGAGTCTTACAGCTTGAACCCGCTCGTAAATGCGTTTGCCCTTGGCGTCGTGCGGCAGGACCAGATCTTTTTCGGAAAGGCCGAAGGCGTGGGAAATCCGGTTCTCTATGTCGGCGCAAAAACAGGTCGCGACGGCATTCACGGGGCGACGATGGCATCGGCCGAGTTTGACGACGCGGCGCTGGAAAAGCGGCCGACTGTACAGGTCGGTGACCCATTTCTCGAAAAGCTCCTGCTGGAAGCCTGTCTTGAAGCAATGAAAAGCGGAGCTATCGCCGGCATTCAGGACATGGGTGCTGCCGGATTGACAAGTTCATCGGTCGAGATGGCGGCCCGCGCCGACACGGGCCTCGAGCTAGATCTTTCGCTCGTCCCGCAGCGCGAGACGGGCATGACCGCCTATGAAATGCTCCTGTCCGAATCGCAGGAGCGCATGCTGATCGTCGCTCGCGAAGGCCGAGAAAAACAGGTCGTCGATATTTTTAAAAAATGGGACCTCGACGCAGTGGTTATCGGCAAGGTCGTCGAGGGACATAACTTTCGCGTCTTCCACAACGGCGAGCTGAAAGCCGATATTCCTGTCGCAGCGCTGACCGACGATGCACCCAAATATGAAAGGCCGATGTCGGAACCGCCTGCGCTAGCGGGTGGTCAGAATCTCGGGCAGAACAAAACTTTAGTTTCCGCCAGGACTGCGAACTGGCTACCCGCTAACGCAGGTGGTTCTGACCTGACCGATGCACTGAAGCTGCTTCTCGCATCACCTAACATCTGCTCAAAACACTGGGTCTATGAACAATATGACACGATGGTCCGCACGAATACGGCCGTTTTGCCCGGTGCGGATGCTGCGGTCATTCGCGTCAAGGAAACGCGGCGAGCGATCGCAATGTGCCTCGACGGCAACGGCCGCTACGTTGCAGTCAACGCTAAAGAGGGCGCAAAGCTCACGGTCGCCGAGGCCGCGCGAAACGTCGTTTGCGTCGGTGCCAAACCGATCGCGGTTACGAACTGTCTAAATTTTGCTTCGCCTGAGCGGCCCGAAGTCATGCGTTCCTTTTCGGACGCGATCGACGGAATCACCGAAGCATGCGAGGCATTTGAGACGCCTGTCGTTTCAGGCAACGTTTCGTTTTACAACGAGACCGAGGGTAAAACGATATTGCCGACGCCGGTCATCGGAATGATCGGCCTCGACGACGACACGCGAAAGATAATCACGCAGGGTTTCAAGGACGAAGGCGACATCATCGCTCTGCTTGGCATCATGCGGGACGATCTTTCAGCTAGCGAATACGCTCACACAGTTCTTGGCCTGTCGACCGACGAGATCATCGCAAACGGTCGCCTGCCGGAACTCGATATCGAGCTTGAAAAACAGGTGCATGAGACGGTTTTGAAACTAGCCGACGCACAGCTTCTCAAGTCGGCGCACGATTGCTCTGACGGCGGCCTTGCGGTCACGATCGCGGAATGCTGCTTTTCATCACTCGGCCGTGACGCCGTCGGCGCGACTGTACGGCTTGATTCAAATGAGCTTTCAGAGGAGGCCTTGTTATTCGCCGAAACTCCATCGCGAATTGTTATAAGCTTTGCTGCGATCGATCTCGAAAGGGTCCGGGAGTTTGTCGGAGCTTGCCCATTTCAGACTATTGGGAATGTTACAGGCCGGGAACTGATAATAGATGTCGATGCTTCAACCGCCCTTTCATTCGCCATTGCAGAGCTTGAATCTGCGTGGAATAGGTCTTTGGAAGGCGAGTTGGAGCCCGCGCCGAAAGAAGGAAAAAGTGAAAGGGAATAAGCGAGAAGTTTAAGAAGGCTCTCACATTTTATATTTCACTTCTCACTTTTCCCTTTGGCTGATGCGTTATGTCCGCCGGACTTTATCTCCATATCCCCTTCTGCAAGTCGCGGTGCTCGTACTGTGATTTCGCGACGGATGTTTACCGTGACGCGAATAGCGTCGAGCGATACGTAAACGCGCTTGTCGCTGAGATCTCGGCGAGCAGGCCGCCTGCAGACGGAACTCAAAACGTAGACACGGTCTATTTTGGCGGCGGCACGCCGTCGCTGCTTACACCGCGGCAAGTCGAGCAGATCTTAGCATCCGTTAACGATAAATTTTCGATTGATGCGAATGCGGAGATCACGTTGGAAATGAATCCGGCGACGGTCACGTCGGAATCGCTGCGGGAATATAAAAGGCTCGGCATTAACCGCGCTAGCTTTGGCGTTCAGACGTTCAATGATCGGGCATTGAGGCTACTGGCTCGAGGGCACGACGCGAACGACGCCCGGCAGACGTTCGAAACGCTCCGCGCGGCGGGTTTTAGAAATGTCAGCTTTGATCTGATCGCCGGACTGCCGGCGCAGACGTTGGATGATTGGAAGCGAAATCTCGATGAGGCTATCAGGATGTTACCCGAGCATCTGTCACTTTACCTGCTCGAAATACACGAGGGCACACCGCTCGCCGAACAAATCCACAGCGGACGACAGCCCAAGCCCGATGAAGATCTTGCCGCACGGATGTATGAAATGATGTGCGAAAGACTTACGTCGGCGGGCTATGAGCAGTACGAAATATCAAATTTCGCGAGGAACGGTTTCGAATCCCGACACAACACAAAATACTGGCGGTTAGAGCCGGTCTATGGCTTTGGCGTGTCAGCTCATTCTTTCGACGGCCAGCACAGATATTCAAACGAGCGCGATACGGCGAAATATGTCGAACAAATCGAAAATTTTCGCACGGCCGAGGTAACTCGTGAGCAGATCGATATCGCCTCAGAGTTCGTGTTTCTTGGGCTGCGATTGGACGAAGGTATCGATCTGAACGAGTTCAGCAAACGATTCGGGATCGATCTGGAGGCGGCCTACAAATCTGACCTCGATCGCCTGCTTGATGACGGCCTTATTGAAATTCACATCGACCGCATACGGTTGACCCAAAAAGGAAAACTCTTTTCCAACGAAATCTTTGCCATTTTTGTCTAGCCGTTTTAACCAACCCATCTGCGGCTAATGAGACGATCGCGATCTCACAAACGCCATTACGTCAAAATTGACCGTAAATTCGTAATTTGGAGCTGCCGAATTCGGGAACTGCATCCTCGCGTGTCCCGACAGGCCGGGAATTCCGAGAGGCGTCGTAACGGCCGCGCCGTTATCAAGGATTTGAAACGACAGGCCGTCAACTCCCGGGATCGGTATATCGCGGCCCTTTATCAGCCCGAAAGCAAGATCGCGTGTCCGTTGGTTTGCCACAATAGGCGTGATCATCGCACCCGCAAAAACCGTAGCCATCGTCACCATGGTGACTCTCTGACCAGTCGATGCACCGTTCCATTCGCTGCGAAGCACGCCAAGCTGTCGCATACCCTCGTCGTGGGCCTGTGTGACTAGTCGTTGCACCGCGGGAAGTTGATATAGCGCGCCGGTTACATCAGAAAGTTCGCCTGCGCGGGGCGTCGCAGGACCCGCTCCGGGCTGAAAAGAAAAAGGCGATGCTGGTGCTCCAGGCGTTGGCGTCGAAAATATATTTGGCGGTGAATTAATGATCGACTGGAAGTTAGGAAGGATCAGGCTCCAGTTAGGCCGCAGCATGTCCTGTAAAATGCGGCGGGTCGCCATTTGGGCCTCAATATCGGCCATCATTCTTACGATGTCCGGATCAAGTGTTAATTGAGCGTCAAGTAATCTGATGTGCGGCTGATATCCAAATTCACCCATACAAATCTCCTTAAATTCGGGATCGAGATGACCCCTAGTCTAGCACGGTGACGCAAGCTATCGGATGATTTTGCAGGGCTGGCGCAAGAATTCGCGATCGACTGGTTGTAGAAGAACTAAATCGCGCCCTTATTGAGGCTTAGCAGGGCATCGGATCGAAACTTAGCGGGCTAATCTATTTTGTGGAACGTACCACATATGATACAGTGTCTTATATGGCACACACCCGCAAGAGGATCAGGAAACTCTCAACCGCGGTCTTTCGCGGCTCTCGTTCAGAGTACAAGTTTGACGTTTTTCCGATCTCACCCTCGATAACGGACTCAGCCGCCGTCTTTATATTTTCACGCCGATTCGTTGATAGATCTGGCCGCGCGCACCACGCTGTCAGTTGTGTTGGCGAGGCCAGATCGCTCGTATCAGAGATCAAACGGCATAGGCGCTCGAAATGTGTTAAAGGCACCGGAGCAAATGTCGTCTGCGTTTTAAAGGAACCAGACCAAAGTGATCGCGCCGATCTTGTGAGAGATATATCGGAAGCACGACATTTTATCTGCGTCGGCGGGAAATTTAAGACCTCTCTCAAACTCGCACCCACCACAAGACGATCGAAAACAACAGAACAAAAGCTCAAAAGCAGGGATTCGACGGCCGTTAAAGCAGATGTTGACAGCAATAACAGCCGCCGTTTTGAGTCGTCTAAACATCAGAAGCCAACTGCCAGACGATCACGCGCTAAGGTCACCAATTACAGGCAAACTCGACAAAAGCGCGCTGCGTGAGTTTCGGTTTGTTCAGAGCGGGTCTGTTTTTAGGTGCGTCCTCGCCTCCCACAACTCAGGAAAAAACTTCTTGTTTAGGGTCGTTTGCAGGTATTTAACGCCCTCAGAACCGCCCGTTCCGGGTTTCATGCCGAGCATTCGCTCAACCATCAGCACGTGATGCGAACGCCAAAGCGCGAAGTTCTCATCGTGTTCGATCAGCAGGTCCTGCATTAAAAATAGTTCCGGATATTTTTCCGGATGAGTGAGTATCTGGACGACGGCCGCGACGCGCGTCTCATATGAGCCGACGGCAAAAGCATTCCGACCCAGAAGCTCCCAAAACGCGTCCGCCAGACTCTTTTCGTCAAGCCTCGCACGCAGTCGGTTACGGGCATACTCATCATCCTTAAATGTATTCAGAATGCGCTCGTCTTTTAGACCTGAGACAAATTCCAGCTCTCGAAACTGCATCGATTGAAAACCGCTGGCGGGGTTAAGCTTATCGCGAAATTCGAGAAACCCGATCTGGGCCATAGTCTCAAGGATATGTATCTGGGAGACGATGACCCGTTCGATCGCCGTTATGGCCCGTAAGGCATGATTTGCCCGAAAGGTCCGGCTCTCGTCGAGCCAGCCTATCGTCGCATCGATCTCGTGGAGTATCTGTTTGAACCACAGTTCATAGGTCTGGTGAATGATGATAAACAGCAGCTCATCGTGGCTGATCGGGTCAGACAGAGTTTGCTGCAGCTCGAGCAGCTCGCGCACCTTTAGGTATTTGTTATATGAAAGCGGAGCGCCTTGTCCATATTCTTCTACCATCTGTAAACTAAGTATACAGGAAATTTATAGTCGCGATCTTCTTTGACTATGGTTCCCGGTGTCAATTTGATGGTCCGCTCCCGAAACACGAAAAATAGTCTTGACAGAAGATTTTGTTTCCGATAAATTGGCGTTCGTCTATCGAACACACAGAGTAACCCTCGTGATCTTGCGGTTTAAGATCTGATGATTATTTGCGACATGCAGGTGTAAAACATAGATTTAAGGATTGCGTTTCAGGGTCCGGGTATCGCCTTGGCCAAGAGATCAGTTCTGTTTTAGCCGGTTTGGGTTCGCAGCTCAACCGCGCAAATTTGAATCGAATTTTTTAGAAGTACTCAGGAGGAATCAAAGAAGTGATGTCTAAGACTCTCGGTAAGGTCAAATGGTTTAACAATGCCAAAGGCTATGGTTTTATTGAGCAGCCCGGTGAGCAGGATATATTCGTGCATTACAGCGCGATCACGGGCGACGGCTACAAGACGTTGATCCAGGGGCAGGAAGTCGAGTTCGAAGTGATCAACGGACCAAAAGGGCCGCAGGCCGAAAACGTCGCAAAGGTTGCGTGATCGGGCAAGGCATAGTTTGACCGCTGCCGGTGTCCCCTCAAGTGCCGGACAGTAGCATCAAAAAAAGGCGAGCTGCATTTTCGCAGTTCGCCTTTTGGGTTTTGTGATTCACAAAGGATCAGGTCAGGTCGTCACCCTTGGCTTTAAGCGTTCTACGCCAGAGTTCGCGATACGAGACGAAGCGTGCCACCAAGGTATTAAATAAGTAGCGCTGAGCGAAGGTGAGATTTCGGTTGTCGGCGAGGCGCTTCATAAACGCATCGAGACGGGCGCGTGCCTCAAGCGGCGGGCGCTTCGAGCCGCCGTTGAAATAGATATCAAAGTCGATCTTTAGCTTGCGGATGTCATCTTCGAGACGAGCGAGTTGCTGGTCCACATCAATGGATACTTCTTTCTTTGATTGTTGATGGCGGGTGAACTTTGAT
>DASXPW010000345.1:0-6823 GCA_036493385.1 Pyrinomonadaceae bacterium | reverse complement strand
ATGCGTGCGCGTCGATAACGGTTGTCAGAAATGATACCGGCGGAGGTCCGCCCAAAACCTGGATTCCGTGTTCTAGTGCCTCAATACCGGAAAAAATCGGCCCTCGATCTTCTCCCCTTTCGCGATCGGCGGTGTACCCTCAAGCAGGGGTTCATCCGTGTCCGAGGCAACGCCGTCGCGAAACATATTGATCACTGCCGCACGACGCGGACTATCAGAACGATTCTCGAACGAACCATGGACCATCATCGGGTGATGGAAGCTGGCCTCACCAGCCTTTAGCTCAATGGCTACCGGACGAAACTGGTCTTTCTGTTCATCCGTTAGTCGATCGAACACGGCATCCATGTTGTCTGCCAGCGAGCCGCGAGGAAGCAGACCCCACCTATGACTACCCGGCACGTAGTGAACGCAACCGTTATGCACTATCGAATCGTCGAGCCCGATCCAGCATGTCAGATGAGCCACCGGTTTCGTTCTCGTCCAATATGAATAATCCTGGTGCCAGGCGACAATTCCGCCATCATGCGGCGGCTTAACAAACAACTGATCGTGCCATAACCGAACGGCCCCTCCAACCAACTGCCTTGAAGGTATCGTTACCGACGAATTGAAGACAAGGTCGTGAAAAGCAACTGACACCCGCCAGGCTCCCAAGGCGTGAAACAGGACGCGTCCGTCATCCGCGGATTCGTTCAAGTGGTATTCATAAAAGAGTGGATTCGCGGCTTGTTCGAGTCTCATTAGCGAGGACAGCTCAGAACGCAAAAACTCGATCTGTTCCTCATTTAGAACCCTGATGCCTGCCACGTAACCACACTCTGTAAAGGATCTCACCTGCTCCTGGCTCAGTTCGCATTGCCCATTCGAAATTGCGGTGTCAAATAGATTTGTTATGGCACCATCGTAAGCTGACAGGTCTCGTTCCATTACAGAGTTCGTAGTGACGATTCTATAACTGGTCGTTCGCAGTAAGAAATGGAACGTATTTTGCTTTCCCAGGCATCGAGTTCTAGCGCTCATCTTCGAGGCGCCCGAATTTCCTCAAATCTTCTGCATTTTGACTCGGTCGAACACCCACCGTCGGCCAAAATGACGTTCTGCGTCATAGTCGAAATGACAGAATCTGCCACATTTCGACCTCACACCTTTTCAAAATGGAACAATTTCTGCAGCAGCTCCTTGATCGTGCCCGGAAAAAAGGCCAGAGCCCGGATGTGCCGCCGATATCCTTTATTGACATCATCGGTGCTTTCCGCGGTTTTGTCGAAGAGCTTCCCGTAATGGTTTATGCGGTCGAAGCTCTCCCACCGTACTCGCCCATTTATGTGAGTCCGGCGTTCAAGTTGCTTGGTTATCCCCTTGAAGAATGGACGGCGAACCGCGAGATGTGGAAGCGTGTCATTCATCCTGAGGATCAGGCGCGCGTTTTCTTTGAGACCGACTCATCCAACGCTACGGGCGAAGAGGTCGACTATGAATACCGCATCATTGCCGCAAACGGCCGCATCCATTGGTTTCACGACCGCGGCTGTCTTGTCCGCGACCTGAATGGCAACATCACCCACCGACAGGGCGTCATTTTCGACACTACCGAACAAAAGCGGGCCGATGACGAGCGTCGCAAAGTCGAGGCTGATCTTGGTGAGAGTGAGACCCGCTATCGGGCGCTTTTCGAGAATGCCAACGACATCATTTACGTCCACGACCTTGACGGAAATTACCTCTCGATAAACCAAGCTGGTGAGCGAACCTTTGGGTATAGCCGCGATGAAGTTCTGCAATTGAATCTTAGTCAGGTCACGACTCCCGAACACCTCGAGCTTGCGCGAGCTATGCTTGCGGAAAAGATCAACGGAAAAACTAAACAGACCGTCTACGAGGCGGATTGCGTTACGAAAGACGGACGCCTCGTGACGCTGGAGATCAACAGCAGCGTCATTTACAGGGACGACAAGCCGCTTGCGATCCAGGGCATTGCCCGCGACATCACTGAACGTAAGCAGACCGAAGAGGCCCTTCGACGGAACGAGAAGGAATATCGCGACCTGTTTGAGAACGCGAACGACCTTATTTACACGCACGACCTGAAGGGTAATTTCACGTCGCTCAATCGGGCCGGCGAACAGATCACAGGGTACAGCCGGAAGGAAGCTCTGACACTGAATATCGCCGAGGTTGTGGCGCCGGAGTTTGTCAGAGAAGCGAAACAAATGATCGCGGAAAAGATCGCCGGCGGGAGCGCGACGGCGTACGAGCTTGAGATCGTTGCAAAAAACGGTCGACGAGTTTCGCTTGAGCTTAGTACTCGGTTGATCTTTGCCGACGGACAGCCGGTGGGCGTTCAGGGTATCGGACGCGATATCACCGGTCGTAAGGAAGCTGATGCATCTCTTCACAACGCCATCTCGCTTTTCGCATCGACGTTCGAATCCACCGCCGATGGCATCATCGTCGTCAACCACGATCGAGAGGTCGTTGCGTACAACCAAAAGCTCGTCGAGCTCTGGGAGATCCCGCGAGCCGTCGCCGCCACAAAGGACGCGCTCAAATTCGCCGAGTTTGTCGCGACCCAAACAAAAGATCCCGAGCTGTTCATCGCGGGGCTTGAGCGCCTTTACGGCGACCCACTCGCTGCTTCGACGAATCTTATCGAGCTAAAAAATGGACGGATCTACGAGCGTTATTCGCAGCCGCATTACATGGAGGGTCGCTCGGTCGGCCGCGTCTGCTGCTTCCGCGACGTGACAGAACGCGAGCTTGCGGAAGAAAAGCTGCGTCATCACGCGCTGCACGACACATTGACCAACTTGCCGAACCGCGTCGAGTTCATGAACCATCTTAGAGGAGCGATCGACCGGCGGAACGCGGACCCAAACAGCCATTTTGCTGTCCTGTTTCTCGACCTCGATCGATTTAAGATAATCAACGACAGTCTCGGGCACGTCGTCGGGGACAAATTCTTGATGTCGATCGCTGAGAGGCTCAAAGCATCAGTCCGACCCGGCGATGTCGTAGCTCGTCTCGGCGGTGATGAGTTCACCGTGCTGCTTAACCGGACCGGAGATATAACCGAAGTGGCCGGTGTTGCCGAACGATTGCAGTCGCAGCTTGCCGAGCCGTTCAAGATCGATAATTACGAGGTCTTTACGACCGCTAGTATCGGCATCATCGTCGCCGATGATGTGCCGCGTGAGCCCGATGATTTTCTTCGCGATGCCGACACGGCGATGTATCGGGCCAAGGAAAGCGGCAAGGCGCGCTACGAAATCTTCGACCGTGAAATGCACGCCCACAACCTCAACGTGCTACAGCTCGAGACAGACCTCCGGCGGGCGGTCGAAAGAAACGAATTTGAGGTCTTTTATCAGCCAATTGTCGATCTCGATCACGGCCGCATTCGCGAATTCGAAGCGCTGATCCGATGGCGGCATCCGCAGAATGGTCTTGTCTCGCCGGACACGTTCATTCAGGTGGCCGAAGAGACCGGTTTGATCATTCCGATCGGGCGTTGGATATTGAATGAGGCCTGCCGGCAGACAGCTGAGTGGCAGCTCCATACCGGCATTCAACTCTCGATAAGTGTCAATCTCTCGGCCAAACAGCTTGTTCATCCGCACCTCTTTTCGGAGGTTCGTCAGGTGCTCGAAGAAACCCAGCTCAATCCGCGCCAACTTAAGCTCGAGGTTACTGAAAGCACCGTCATGGAAAACAGCGAGCGGTCGATGAGTGTGCTAAGCGAGTTGTCAGCAATAGGGGTTGAACTCTCGACCGACGATTTCGGCACGGGCTACTCGAGCTTGAGTTACCTGCATCGATTCCCGTTCACGCGTCTCAAGATCGATCGTTCCTTCATCAACAAAATGGACGAGGACGAAAAGAGTGCGGCGATCGTCAAGACGATACTTCTGCTTGGCGAAAATCTCGACATCGAGGTTGTTGCCGAGGGTATCGAAACGCCCCTTCAGCTTGAAATACTTAGATCTTTGGGTTGCCGCCTCGGTCAGGGATACGTCTTTTCTGAACCGGTCGAGGCCTCACTCGCCGGCCTGATGCTTCATCAGGCGTTTTCCTTCTCAACGCGGCCATTGGTCGATGTTACACTTCCGGAACCAGTCCTTCAGGCGCAGGAAATGCAGTATTAGGTCGCACGATCTCTCGGCGTCCGACACCTTTACCTGCCAACAAAAGTTAACAGCAATTTCCGATCGTGGTACAGCATTAGGCTTTCGCCTCTGATCTCATACCGGTTTGCACGGCGCAGCCCGTCGAGAAACTGACGCTCGATGTCCATCCTCTCGTCCTCGATACAGGCGCGCATTGTCGAGATGCCCTGGGTAAAGCTGAATTTGTCGCCGGTGGTTTCGATATTTCCTCCAAAAACATTGCAGCTCGTGTCACCGCCCGCAGATCCCTCTTTCAAATGAAAGCTGATGTACGCATCTTCCTGAACTTTCGGGATCGGCGATCCGGCTATCGACGTTAAGTACCATTTGCCGTCTTCGAGACCGAGCTTGCCGGCACTGGGATTCGCTCCGTCATCCGGTTTGGGCTTCGGCACAACGACCGGCTCAAACTCCATCAGCAAGCGATTTCCGTTATACAGCCGCAGCCGATCCCGTGAGACCTGAAATCTATCGACGCTGTTAAGACCGCTAAGCATACCGCTTTCGACAGGAGCCGTCGCCACAATGCACATCCGCTTAGTCGTCATCACCGCGTTGAATTTAATGGAATTTCGCGTGACCCTTACGGTGCCGTTCATAATGTTGCAACCGGTATTTCCGGTAAATCGCCCGTCTGCCCGATCGATCGAGATCGATGCGTGCGCCTGCCCGATCTTAACGCCGCTGAGATAGGTAAGTCTCCAATTGCGATCGCTGAGCCGGTCCTGAGCGGCGGCGGCGATAGAAACCAATATGATAAATACAATGCTTGATAATAATTTTGCTTTCATAGAACCCCTTTTTTATCGGGCGGCATTTTGACCGCCTAACTAAAGAACGGTCAGCGAACGTGTGAATTGCAGGCAATATTGGTTAAATGCCGGTCCCTTTGCCTGGATCGGTTGCATTATGTAGTATACTTGCCCGGTCGGCTCTCCTCATTTGGTTTACAACGTCGACAGAGCCCTGTCGCATCCATATCCAGGCCAAACGCCGCAATTTAACGCCCTTGTTGCGAGGTAAAGATTATGTTTCGATCGTTCGGGATTCGCGCCGCCGTTGGGATCGCTTTTGTCCTCTGTCTGTCCACTGCTCTTTTTGCCGACACTATCAGATTAAAGGACGGCAGTTTGATCAAGGGGACGATCGTTAGCTTCGCCGGCGGACGGTTCGTGATCGTGATAGGCGACGGTGCCCGACGTCGAGAGCTGTCCTTAGACGCTGCCGAGATCGCGTCGATCGAATTCGATCCGCATTCGGCATTGGCCAATCGGTCGGCATCTTCGGACCGGCAATCAGGAGCAATTGTTCCTGTCAGCACGAAGAATCCGCCGCAGGTAGTCACCAGCGAACGAAATCCGCCAATGATCGCGAACGAGGTGCCATCGGACACTCAACAGGGACCGACGAACCCGTCGGCAGGCAACTCAACCCCAAGATCAACGCAACCCGTTGCCAGGCCATCGCCGGAACTCGCCACGCCGCCGTCGATCTCTGAAATGGGCGCAGCGAAACCTATTTCGCTCAGCCTTAAGGTCCTGGCGGACAGCACGTCCAATGGCTGGACCAACTCCGGTTTTGTCGTAAAACGCGGCCAGCGGATCCGCATTAGCGGCGACGGGTCGGTGTCGCTGGGTCACGGAAACACGTCGACACCATCAGGTCTGCCTGACCTTGACGATAATCAGAAGCTTCTAAAGGCTGTGCCCACCGGCGCCTTGATAGCCGTGATCGGCGACGACAACAACGATTTCATATATGTCGGCGAATCGCGCGAATTCACAGCCGCCCGCGACGGAGCCCTTTATTTGGGAGTAAACGAGGGCGACCTGACCGATAACAAAGGCTCGTACGACGTGAAGATCGAGATATTGACCGATAAATAGCGATCCGGCGCTTCTTGCCTTAATCCAACCAAAGGCTGACAATCGGTATCTAATACTTTTAGCTCGTCCAGGGAGAATTGTATGCAAATGCCCCGCCTTCGGTTCGCGTCTTTGACGCTCTTAGTATTCGTTTCCGCTATATTTCTCGCGTGTTTTACGGTCTCGACCTTCGGCCAATCCAAACCCCAGCGTCCTGACAATCCGGCGGGCGAGGGGAAAAAGAATCAGCGGCCAAAACCAAAAACCGAAGAGGAGCTAAAGAAGGAAGCTGAGGAAAAAGCGCGCCAGGAGGCTGATAAGAATGCCGTTGTTGAGACCGAGGTTGAAAAGATCGAGTCTAAGATCGTTAATATCGACGCGGTCGTTTACAACAAAAAGACCGGGCAAATAATTCAGGGCCTGAAGAAGGAAAACTTTGCCGTATTTGAGGACGGGGTCAAACAAAATATCTCCAGTTTTACGACCCCCGAAGCGCCGATCACCGTCACCTTGGTCGTTGAATATAGCAAATGGACCGAGATGTTCGGCTCGGCATCCGGCCGCGGTTTCGAACCCGGCACGTACGAAGTGATCCGACCGGTCGCGCAATTTCTCACCAAGTTCATCAAGCCGCCCGACGACTATGCCTCGGTCATCGCTTTTGATCTGCGGCCGACACCGATAACAGACTTCACTAACGACCCGGCACGGATCCAGGCTACGATCAACATCCTGCTCCGAAACTATCCGGCCTTTCGCGAAAATAACCTTTTCGACGCGTTGAAATTCGCG
>DASXPW010000344.1:0-4032 GCA_036493385.1 Pyrinomonadaceae bacterium | reverse complement strand
GTCGGTTCGAAGCGTTTGTCGACGTCGTCGAGCAACGGCATGGGCCCCGAGGAGAGACTTTGCGAAAAGTCTTTGCATACAATGAGCGGCTTTCTGATCTCATCCGGCGACGGGGCTTCGTCGACAAACCTGAGCATCGATTCTTTTTTGCGCTGATCCTAAATGTCGAGGGCCGCGACCGCATTCTGTCGCTGATCCGCGACCGTTTTCCCGAATCAGACCCGATCGAAAAAGTACTTGATTGGGCATACGATCTTTCGCAGATGCGGCTTACCGGCGTGCAAAATCAGAATGCGTTGGGAATCTCACCCTTTGATGAATTCGACATGCAGCTTCTCGAATATCTTCTGCACGGTCGAACAGACGGCGAGATAGGCGGTATTGTCCGAGAAGTTTATCCGGCGGAAAAAGCCGAAGTGCTCTTGCCGACGCTCGGCGACCGGACCGGGGCGATCAGGAATTCGATCGTGTTTTCGCCATTGCTGGATAACGCTTAGGCTGAAAGAACGACACCGGCAACGACACAATGATTTTCTTCGCGAGCGCACTTGACTGCGAGAATCGCAGTTTGCGGCTGGCTGGACAATCTTAGTAAACTGATAACTCACGTGCCCCTGTAGCTCAACGGTTAGAGCGCCGGACTCATAATCCGTCGGCTGTAGGTTCGAATCCTACCGGGGGCATTCTTAATTTTCCAACCAACAATTTGAATGTTATTGCACGATCCGGACGGGGTCGCGGAAGATAGGCTGCTGAAGGCGGTAAATGTTCGTGCCGGTGCCACGGAAGAGTGGTGTGAAGATCCAGCTTGATTCGCGGTCGATGCCGTAATACGAGATCACCGATTTGCTTTTGCTTTGGCTGGCGACGCCGATAAACGGCGTGTTGTCGGTCTCGACGTCAAAATTCGTTTCGTCATCGCCCGTGTCGGATTCGTCATCGCCCGTGTTGATGGCGTTTACTATAACGACGCCATAGCGGTCAAAG
The DNA here is from genome assembly GCA_036493385.1 of Pyrinomonadaceae bacterium. Classification (GTDB taxonomy): domain Bacteria; phylum Acidobacteriota; class Blastocatellia; order Pyrinomonadales; family Pyrinomonadaceae; genus OLB17. The sequence goes on along the minus strand of DASXPW010000344.1, from coordinate 3,045 downwards.
ATGTCGGGCCGCGGGTTTGCCGGAAGAAGACCGTTGTTAAAATCCTGAACGTGTTTTGCAAACGGGCCGAGCGATTGTGGATCGACCTTTATAAGCCGCCATTTACCGTCGTCGCTAAGCGGGTCGACAGCCGCCGATGCGCGCAAGATCTGACGTTTTTTTGTTCCCTGCGGCAGACCTTCGAGAAGGTCGTCCATCGATTGCGGGAGCCGCTGGCCGCGATAAAAAATGACATACTGACGGATCGCGTCGGCGACCTCTTCACCGCGGCGAATGGCCTCAAGCTCTTTTTCCCGCTGGACCTCCTGCTGGACGCTCGGCGCGACGGCGAGCATGGCAATGGCAAGCACGGCCATTATGCCCATCACGATGAGCAGCGACATTCCGCGCTCGGAATGCCGGCCTTTACGGACGCCCGCCGCCATCGTCGTCATCGTTGTCGTCATCTTTCTTTGTGTCCTGTTTCTGGCCAGGCGGTCGCTGCACGTTCTGTTGCGGCTGCGGGACGATCACACGTGGATAATTATTCGGAATGCCCGGGATCTCCTCACCGTTCTGGTATTGCTGATAATAATTTCCGTCGTTTCGCTGAAAGCCAGGCCGGATCGGTGACGTTCCGCCCGCAGTTGTCCCAGGTGGTGGATCGTAGAGTTTGACGCGGTGCTTGAACCCAAGATTTACGTCCTCAAAAATAGCCTCGGCCGATGAGATGCTGACAAGCCGAAAGCGTCCGCCGACAACGTCATTCAGTCGCGCGCCGGTTGGCGTCTGCTTGCCCTGTTCCATGAAATAGCCGGTGTCGTTGTTATGTCGCACGCGCGCGATCATGCCGATGTATTGAAAGCCTGGCTTTGGCGGGGCCTGGACGCTGATCATCACCTGGTCGGAATACAATTTGCCGTCGGGTGTTTGGGCAATGACGCCTGCTGAAAGCGACGATGAAATAAGCGATGCAGGAACGTTCGCAACGAGCTTTTGCGGGCTGACAAATTGCGTCGGCAACTCGATCTGATTGAAATAGAGCCGTGCCGACGGGTCAAATTTGTCGCCGTTCGCCTCAAGCCTGAATGTTCCCGAGCCTGCGTAAACAGTCTGAGGTGTCACATATTGCAGACGCATCGGCGGCGGAGGCGGCGGAGGTGGTGTCGGCGTGAGCACCGGTTTCGGGGTCGGTGTAGGGCACGTGGGACATGGCACGGGCGGTTCGTAGAACGCAAAAACGTTTCTGCCGGGCTCGCCTCCGCCATAGGCATTCGGGTCGTAACTGACCGGGGTTGTCGCATAGCCAAGATCCCGTTCCTGTTTGGACGGGAAATCAAACGCGGACGTGTCTGCCTGCTTCGCACCAGGCTTCGGCGTCGGAGTCGCCGTCACAACGGCTGCCTTGCTGCCTGAAAAAATGCCGCTGCCGAACGCGATATACATAGCGACGAGCGCGACAAAGCCCAGTACTACAGCAACGATGATCTTGTTTCTTTCGTTTGTACTCTTGCCGGCGAAAAGTTCCATTTCATTGACCTCGCTACTGGGAAATTGTCGGTGCAAAATTTGGCCTGCGGAAATACGCCGCCATCTCAAGATGGAGGCTGACGACCTCGCCGTGTGTCTTGCCTTGCGGCCTACGCGAATTGTCCACCGGCAGCGGCTGTTGCTGCATCTGGACGCCGCGAATACCCGGAGCTATTTGGCGGCCGAAATTTGGATCTGTTGGATTGTCTTGTATCACCTGCTGCGGCCCCGCCGGCTTGGCGGGCTTATTCTGCTGGCTCTCGTTGTCAGACGGAGCGAGCTGGACGGCGCTGATGACGACAAATTCCTGACCGGTCTCGATCTCTTTGATAAACCGCCGCAGGTTCTGATACGAACCCTCGACCGTCATCGAAACGTAGACGCCCGGAAAGAGGCTGCGATATCTCTCGCGGCCGCGCTCTTCGTCAGACTGATTGTTTGACGCGGTCTGTTCGACACTATCAAGCGGCGAATAATCCGGGCCGGTCGTATTCACAAGGCCGTACGCATCGATCAGACTGTTTAGCCTCTGATACAGCGCGTTTCGGCCCGTTTCCGCCGGCGGCAGAAAACGCGATTCGAAATCCTCTTCGCTCGATATCAGCTTCACTACCTGCGATTTCGTGTCCTTGACATCGCCGTATCGCGCATCGGCCGTCATCTGGACCTCTTTAAGGTTTTGGGCCTCGGACTTATGCCGTGCGACCTCGCGATTTGACGGGATAACCAGAAAAACAAAGATCAGCACAACAACCAGTAGAGCAAAAATGCCCAAACCGACCGTGACGATCTCGTTGCGCCCCCACATGCCGCCATAGACCGTCCGCGGGCGGTTTTTCGGAACGATATCTATAGTCGGCTGACGTTCGATGACCAGCGTCTCGTCCGGCGTAAGCAGAACCGTCCGGGTCGCCTCTTCGACAACGACCGCCGGGTCCTTTGTCTGGCCGTATTGATTAACGACGATCTCGGGTGCGCCTTCCGGTTTCGGAGTTTGCTCGTTCTCAGCCATTACTGGGCACCTCCGGCATCATTCTTGGCCACGTCGGCAGCCGGGCCCGGCGCGAGGCTCCGAGTTGGCGAGTAAACCAGCCGCAGCGTGTATTCGGTAAATGTCGATCGATCGGTTTTCTGCAGGTCCTGGCCCCGAAGCTCGGCCTGAAACAGGCCCGAGTTATTCATCGCGCTGATCATGTTCTGCACCGCGGGATAATCATGACTTAGCACGGCGAAATCGAGCTCGGCCGTGATCCTCCCGCCGTCGGTGTAGACATTGCGAACCACCATCCGAGACGCACTAACGCCCTCGGGCAATACGGATTCGAGATCCGAAAAGAGCCTTGACCAAACAAAGGTCTTATTCGAAACGAGCTTGTGGGCCGCGATAAGCAGATTTTGCTGATCTGGCGTCAATTGCTGTTGGATCTTTGCCCCCTCGCCGTTCAGCCTGTCGATATCGGCTTGACGCTCTTCGATCTGGGCAAGGGCCTCACGATTTTCGTTGTTATTGGAACGAAGGACCGCGAACGCTATCAA
>DASXPW010000343.1:0-8102 GCA_036493385.1 Pyrinomonadaceae bacterium | reverse complement strand
ATCATCAAGGAAGCGAGAAAATAGTAATTGGGCCTCGTGGACCCGAGTCCCGATCCAACGCTAGATCTTCCCTTCTGGCGACGGGTCATTATTCCGTCGCTTTCTCAATTTGGATATCTGCTTTCAGAGTCATTCTAACCTCTTCGCGCATTAGGTTGCCCTGATTCGTCCGGGTTTTTTCTATCGTGTCGATGCCTTGTGCCGAGTCAACCAGGCTCAATATGTTGCCTACAAAAAAGTCATCCTTTACCGCAAGGCGATCAAACGTCGACTCAAAATCCTCGCGTATCTTTGCCGGCCTGAGAACAGTAATGTCCGAAAATTGTCCGGACGCGGTATTCAAGGCCCGGCCGTGCGTCGCGAGCAACTCCGATAAAAACTCGGGCTCATTCGATACGACAAGTTGGTTCCCTTGAATAGCATATTGCACATCCCAGCCCAACGCCGGGACCTCAAGCGCTCGCCATGCGACACCCTTGCCCGTTTTCGTGATCCATTGAGCATCGAGCTTCTGGCCACGAACAAGCAGCCCCGAAGTTAGAGCATCCGACAACGTCTTTTCAAATCCCGCGCGATCAAATGCTACCGGTGATGATAATGTTACAACTGCCGCTCGATCAAATTCGACGAACAGCGGCGCCGGCTCGGCCCTCGATCTCGCGAGAGTCAGTATCGCGCGCGGCCCCGTTGATGTGAGGGGCGACGCAAGATCGACCGACTTTTCATCTGTTGCGGAAACCGACGCCGTTTCGTCATCGGTCTCGTCAATGTCCTTTTCAAATTTGTCGCTGCCGGAATCCTCGTCATAATTCATATCTATATAATGCCCGCCCGTATACGATGAGGCCGCGTCGTTACCCCAACTTTTCAACGACAGCACGGACGCTAGTGCGGCACTCATCCCCAAGGCGCTTGCGCGCTCGATTTTGTAATACGGAGCGTCGTCGGGCACACGTGACATTAGCTGCTTTGAGTCCAACGACGAGACTGGCGCAGCCGTGACAGGCTCTTTCAATAAAAATTCGCGATCTTCAACGATCTCACCCTTGTTGACGTTTAGCTCGAACATCCCTGAGCGGATATTCTTCAGACTGCCTTCATCGCTCATTAGCCAGTAGCGTTTGAAATAGTAGTCTGAGCTGAGTGCGGTCTGATCGACCCAGACAGTCGCCGTTTTTGGGGTCATCCATCCCGCAAGGTTCGAAAACGCAGGGTCGTCTGCAAGCGCATTTTTCTTGAGACGGCCCGTAATGACCGAGACCGTTTGGGAAAGCAGTTTTTCACTGGTCGCGATGATCAGGCGACCTCTAACGTGAGTAAACAGGAACTGCTGTTTCTGCCTGCCCTTATCGGCGTCTACGTCGACGCGAAAGATCTGCGTCCCGTCCTCTAGTTGCTCGCTATCAAATTTGTCGGAATTCTGCATAAGCCGAGTCGCGTCGAACGTCGTTGCGTTCATCGGCGCGACGAAAACCAGATCGAGCTTGCCGATATCGTAGACGGCCACTGCCGCCCGTTTGTCAGCTAGGCTCGCTAAGACATTCAGGTCGATCGGCATTCCGAGTGCGTCGCTAAACTCCTGCCATCGGCTCGCGATCTTCAGACCGAGATGCCGCTTTGAAAGGTCATCGAAATTCTGGCTTTGCAGATAATTTTCCTTAAAGCGCGACTGGTTCCAGAGCCTTATAAAACCGGGCAGGTCTTCAAATTGCAGATACACGAGCGCGCCGCGTGGCATGTCGGCGGCCGGTGAGAACGGCTCCGTCCGAACGGAGGAGACAACCGCGTAGGCGACCAGGGCCAGCATTGCAATCCCGCCAATTATTTTTACCTTCATAGCTCGCGCGTGTTTTCTGTATCGACTTTCAGGTCAACAGCTCTTTTCTTAGATATATCGAGCAGATGCTGCAATTCCCCGACCCGCCGCTGGTCTCCGCCGTCCGATCGGGCCCGCTCGTAAGATATCGCTTTTTCAAGATCGCCTATCTCCTCGGCCGCTATTGAGAGCTTCTCAATCAGTTCGTCTGACCGGTCATGTTTAAATGTGTCCGCCAGTTTCAGCGCGGCATGCTGCTTACCAGTCGCAGCATAGGTCTCTATCAGTTCATCCGCCGCCTCATTGGTCGGGTCGTTGGCCGCTATCAGCGAACGAACGAAATGCTCCTCGGCCGGCTTTGGATCTTTAGTCAACGACCTTCCGACGTACATCTGCGAAAGCGCATCTACCTCAATGTCCGGTAAGATCGTGTTCGGGTCCATCACGTGTAGTTGCCACATCGCTCTCCACCTGTCTGCTCTAGTCGCGTTTATGTCAGCCGCAAGCTGACCAAGCATCCGTGCCGCCGTCGCTCGATCGCCGCCTGACATAAGTAGCTCCGAGAGCTCGATCCGGTTGTCGGCGTTCGACGGCTCCGCATCCAGTAGTTCGCGTCTGAATGAGATCGCGGCGTCGCGAAGTCCAAATTCGCCCGCTGTTCTCGCTGCCAAGTCGAGCGCCTCGGTAACCGAATACTCGATGGTTGCATCTTCACCGGTTCGGTCTGCCACCCGCTCCTTTATCTCCTGTTGCTCATTTAGCTCTGACAACGCGGTCGGCCTTCGGTCCTCATCTGCCGCATTGACCATAAGCTGCAAAATCCTCACACCCACTGCCGTGTCTTTTTTCTGCAGCAGCGTCCTCGCAAATCCGTCAAATTCCGTCTTGTCGAACTGACCGAGTGCGAGATTGCGGGCAAAGAATGCCTCTGCCAGTTGCTGTTCCGACTCGCTAGCCTTTTCGTCGCGGAGCATTTTCACGACGTCGTTATAGCGGTCGATGTCGGGCGGCCTCACCTCTTTTGCCGACGAACTGACCGTGACACCGACAAACCTCTCGGCGTTCGCTATCGCGAAATTGTTTGCCCTTAGTGCAAGTCTCATTTTCTCTATCTTCAGCCAATCCGGCCGGGCATAATTTCCGTGAAGCTCTGTTTCCAACGCGGCGATCTGCGCTGAGGCCGCCGCGTCCTGATGCCGTTCTATCAGCGACTCAGTGTATTTCTTTCTCCACTCATAATGGTCGCCTGCGGGTTCGGCTATCTCGTAGTCGTTTTCCTGGTCGTAGATCCATTCGGCGTCGTCATAAGACCATGCGCGGTCCATGACGCTCCTGAACTCATAGTCGCCGTCGTCATCCGCTGGCGTCTGCGTTATCAGGCGTTGGTAGAATGGGTCCGTGTTCCCGCCGTCTAAGAGCGACTCATCGATCACAAACTCAGCGAGCGACGTATCGCTCGGTCGCTGGTTGATGATCTCGGAGAAGTAGGCGGCCGCGGTGCGTTTATCGTCAAACGACGCAGCAATATCCCGGACCAGCTTTTCCATCGCCTCGTTGTTTTCGTCGATATTGTTCTTTTCGAGAAACTTCACTATTTTTTGCGCGATCCTCGTCCGGGCCTCCGCCTCCAGCCCAAAATGTGATAGTGAGTCAAAGAACGCTCCCAGTCGGTCCGGCGATGCGTCGTCGAGTGCCCGCTTCCACATTTCCTCCGCATTTTGGCGGGTGCCGGCAATGTAATAAGCCGCGCCGAGGTCCGACATGATCGTCGTATTGTTCGGGTCCAGCTCATACGCGATACGAAAGTGCTCGACTGCCGGCGGGACCTGTTTTTCGTCCAGATAGAACGTTCCCAGCTCATCCTGAGCTTCGGCTGAGTGCGGCCGCAGCTCGGTCAACGCAGTCAGATACAGCGATGGCTTGTTCGCTTTCTGAGGCTCGTGATATAGCCATTCGCCGTACTCGCGCGTGAGACGAAACCAATCGTCCGCGACGAGAAAGCGCTGCTTGTCCGGCACCTGCGAGATCATGTTCCCGATCGTGTCTAACTGCAGGGCGTCGCAGAAATAACACTCTGGCCCGTTTCCGCCCTCGCGAAAGACAAGCGCCGTCTCCGCATTTCGTGACAGCTTCCAGGCCTCAGGCAGATTTGAGCTTTCGATCGCCTGATGTGCCAGGTCTCTTTCACCTTTGCCTAGTAGAAAGTTTATGAGCTGCAGTTGGTAAACGGATGATTTGCGGCAGATCGCCGAAAGCTCGTCGCGGTTGCTCGCATAGAGCAGCTCGAGGTAGCGGGCGACGTTCGTGTCGGCGGTCGTCGCAAGCTTTTCGGCCGGTTTTTCATAGATCCTCCGGAGCGCATCCATCTCCTTGTCTGTCTGTCCGGCAAGCCGCGCGTGGTCGGCGACAAAGGCCGCATCGTCGATCCCAGACTGCTCGACAGTTTCAAACGACCTCGCATACGCGCCTCTTGCGTCGTAAAAGCTAACGAGGTTTCGCACGGCGGCGACGCGAATATCCGCCGGTGCATCGGCGATCCGGCTTTTGAGTACCTTTTCTTCCAATGCGCCCAATCCCGCTTTGCGGCTCAGGTTCTGGATCAGATCGAGCGTCGCTTGTCCGTCGGAACCGGCCTGCGTTGAATCTATACGGTGTGAAAGATCGTCGAAAACGGCTTTTATCTCGTCGTCCGTCGCGTATGTTTTCAAAATGCTCCCGACGGTCTCGACGATCGCACCGTCGAGCAGCGAAATTCGTTTGCGCGCTTCGCCCGCATTTGCCGACTCCGGTTCGGCGGCGATCGCTTGCAGCTTGTCACGCAGCATCCACAGTCGAGGCGTTATTTTATCAAGCGACTCCTCTTCCCGGATCGATCGGATATACGCCGCGATGTCGGCCGTCGTCATATCGCCGTGTAGGGGGTCATTTATTAACGCGTCGAACGCTTTCCGATACGCAGCACGGGCCTCGTCCTTTTTCTGTTTGGCCGCGAGGCTTTCGGCCCTGGAAAATTGGTCGTCAGATTCTTGAACTGGCTTTTCGGATGGCAATTTCGCTTCCTCGGCCGATGCTTCTGAATTGCGTCCGGCTTTTTTGAGGATCGCGATCTTTTTTTTAATATAGACCGGTTCGTCATTTGTCAGCGCGAGGATAGTGTCGACGTTCTTTAACGCCGCGTCGTAGTTTTGCCTCTCCGTTTCCAGATCCGCCGTCGCAAGGTACAGCTCGGCCATCTCGGGCTGGCTGACCATTGCCGTGTGATACTGCCCGATCGCGTTCTCGATATCGCCATTCGCCTCGTATATGCGAGCAAGAACGACATTCCAGCGATAATTTTTAAACGCCTCCGTCGCTGTTTTTTGGTAGTAAGCCAGCAACTGATCGCCGCCGCCGTATCGCTTTGCGTAAGCAATGGCCGACCTGACCAATTCCTCATCGTCCCCCTCGTGGTTTATGATCTCGATGTGCTGCTCGACGGCCGAATGATAGTCCTTAAGCCGTGTGAATGCGTCTATCATCTCGGTCCGGAGATCGGCAATTTGTTCGTCAAGCCCGCGCTTGTCGATGTCGGACTTTTTCAAGGCCTCAACCGTTTCCTTGAACGCCGTCTCGAGCAGGTCGGCCCGTGCCTTTCGGACATAAACCTGCGCAAGCTCGTGAAACAGCTCGATATTTGCGGGCTCCTTCGCATGCAGGTCGGTCAATATCTGCTCGGCTTCATCCAGTCGGTTAAGCTCGATCAATCGTTTTGACAGCTTAGCGGCGATCGTCGTCGTGTATTGTCCTTTGCTCAATGGGAGCGCGTCCTTGAGCACCGAGAGCGAGTCTTCGTCAAAGCCCATTTGCCGGTACATGTCGGAAGCTTTCACGATGACGCCGTAGTTGGTCGGGTTTGCTTTTACCAGATCGGCAAGAACCGCCTCTGCCTCGTCGCGTTTCTTCGCCGTCCGCAGCGAATCTGCCAGCTCGACCGCATATCCGATCTTGCGACGCGGCGTGTCGGTAATTTCCGCCAGCCTTTTGAGTGCAGCATGATCGACTGCCTTCAGTTCGTTTTCATAGGCAAAGTTTTGTGCTTCTGACAAAAACGCATCGTCATTGCTCGATGCGATCTCCGACGTCAAAAGTCGCACTGCGTCGTCTGGCTTGTCGATCTGCACGAGATAGTTGGCATAACCGAGAGTGAGATGTGTCGTGTTTTGACTTTGGGCATGTCGAGCGGCAAATGCAGCCGTGATCTGGTCGCTGAGCTTGTTGTCGTTGGCTAATTTAGCGAGTCGCGCGGCCGCCTTATAGCTCTCATCCTGGTCGTTTAAGCCGAGCGCGGCGACATACTCGCGGATGGACGCAGGTTTGTCGTGCAGGCTTTCCTGTATCGCGCCTGCCTCGAAGGAGCAGAGAGCATCGTCGTCAAACCTCTTACGCGACGCGTCTATCACCTGCAACGCGTCCTTGTACTGAAAATAGTCCCAGAAAACGGTTGCCGTTTCGAGATAGGTCTCCTTGTCGCCCGGCGCGGTCGTGATGATCTTGCCCCACTGCAGGCGAGAGCTTTTGAAATCGCCAAGCTCGGCATATATCTCGCCGCTCCGCGTCAGGTCATCCGACGAAGACACCTCGAAATCGGCTCGTGAGCGAGCAACTTCGGCCCCCTCGGTCAGCGTCGCTGTGTCCTTCTGCCCGAACGATCGATCGAGCGTGATCAGCGTCGCGACGAAATCGGGTGTGTTCGGGTAAAGGCGGTTCAAGTCTCGGTAGCTCGCGACCGCGTTCTCAAACTCTGAGAGATGCATTGATGCGTCGGCCCTGAATAGTTTGTAGATCGTGTTGTCCGTTGGAGCCGTGGCGAGGTACTTCCTTAACTCTTTTTTTTCGGCGAGGTGGGAGACGAAGAGCTTTCTTACCTCCGGCATCTCAAAATAGTAAGTCGCAGCCAGTTTTCGCCAGTCATCCTCGCGCTTGTTGGTCGAATAGAAATTCAGCAGCCCGGTGACAATTGCCTCGTTGTGCGGAAAACGCGCAAGTGCCGACTGATACAGCCTCAGGTAAAACTCTTTTTCAAAATCTTTGGCCGACGAGCTTCCGTTGGTGAAGGCAGCCAGGTAGCTTTGCGTTTCGCCCTCGTCGAGCTTTGAGACAAGCTCCGTCGAATACTGGTCAAAATCAGCCTGCCGGTCGTTTCTGATGAGCCAGCGTGCCAGCTTGTCGCGCCACGAGCTTGATTGAAACTTATCGAGCGCTTGTTTGTATGCTGCCAGTTGATCGTCCGTTAGATTGGTCTGATCGAGCCATTTTAGCCGTGCCTCATAGAGCCATTCCGCGTCCTGGTGTCTCGATATCTCGGTCGAGTAAAGCGCGATTATGTCTGTAGTCAGCTTATCTTTCGCAAGTGAATCGACGAGCAGCTCGAGCGCCTGGCCATATGTCACCGCTTCGAATCCGTCACTGAAAACATCTTTCAGTTTCTTCGCGGGATCAGTGTTCGGTCCGTCCCGCGTGGCACCAAGGTTGTCGATCTTCTCGCCATCGTAGCTTGCGAGCACTTCGCGATAGATCTCTCGAGTTTTGTCGACCTGTTTTAATTCCGCATAGGCATAGGCAAGTTTCAGGGCGACAGCCCGAAAATCGTTCGTTCGCTTGTATCGCGTCGAAAACTCGTCCAGCGCTTGCCTGGCGATGTCGATCTGTTCGGTCGCGGTATAGAGACGCACGATATCGAGGTACATCTCCGCAAGCTCCGGCGTTGTCGAATTGTCTTTTTTGTACGCCAGAAATATCCGGTACGCGGCTGCTCGGTTAAAGTAACGGCCCGCCTGCTGTTCTTTCTGATCAAACGCGGAGCGTGGGTTCGTGTCCGAAAAGAGCAGCGACAAAATCCCGGTTGCAATGCCTGGCTCCGTGTCGACGGTCGCGATCTGGCGATAATAGTCAAGGTCCCCTCTTGTGATGGGGAGCTTCTGGTTCTGCGCGTCGCTGAATGTTCGAAATAGCTGATACAGAATGCGGGAGCGCGCCGCTCCGCTTGTTTTCATTTCAGGCCGGTTGTAAAGCGTGTATAAGTAACGCGACCCGAGCTGCAGGTTTTGATGCTCGAATAAAACGCGCGTGACCGTCAGCAGCTCATCCACGGTCCAGTTCGTCTTGGCGTTTTCAAGCTTCGCAAAAACGGGCGTGACGTCCTGGCTGCGATAAGCACGATAACTTGCCAGCCTTATGGCGGTGTCGAAGTCGGCAGGGTCGCTTGTAAACTTTTTCTTCAACGAAGACGAATAGTCAAGCAGCCCGT
>DASXPW010000342.1:0-2135 GCA_036493385.1 Pyrinomonadaceae bacterium | reverse complement strand
CTTCCTTGTCGGTCGTGAATTTCGAGATCAGATGGACGTCATCGTTGAACGTCACCATCGCGATCTTGTCCTGCGGCCCCATCGTCTCAACAAACTGCCGAGCCGCCTTACGGATAAAATTGACGTAGGTATCGACGCTGCCCGATACGTCGAGCAGCAGCACGAGGTTGAACGGCGCCGTCACAGGCTTGACGGCATAAACCTCGCGCGTCTCGCCGTTTTCGACGACCTCGAAATCTTTTGCTTCGAGATCGGGGATCGAACGGTTGTTGAGGTCCGTCACGTTCACGAGCATTGTCCGATAACCCGAATTCGCGCTCGCGGTCAAGCTCGTTTTTTCGCTGAGATACGGCGTGCGGATCGCGGGCGGCAGCGTACGCGCGTATTCGCCAAAATATTTCGGGCTCGCGCGGCGGATGGCTTCCATTAGATACGCATCGCCGCTCTGAATTATTGCCTTTGCGGCAACGGTCAACGGCCGTTCGCGCAGGTCGCTGCCGACCTCGTTTTCATCTACATTCAGCAGCACAATGCCACGCCCCGTTGTCACCCGCAGCGCGACATCGCGCCGGCCAGAGTCGTCCTTTTTGTCGCGAGCGTGTTTCTTTTTCGGCTTCGCGTCGTTCTCGGGCGCATCTTCTGTTGCCGTTAATGCCTCGGCTGCGGCCGGCTTCTTTTGCGTGGCGCGACGGTCGGACTTCTTGTCCGCTTTTTTATATTTAGGGTCATCCGGGTAACGACCCTTGATCGAAAACCTCCCTGCTGAGCCTTCCTTAATTTTTGCAAGCTCGAAATCAGCGAGATATCGCGGCCGCGCCTCGGTCCACGTCATGTCGTATGTGATCGCGTCGTCCGGAACATCCGTGCTGACCGTGCCGGTGCCGGTTGTAACATTTATCGACTCGAGATTGCCGGCAACATCGACGGCGCCTGCGTCGGTCTCGATCATAACGCGAGATCGCAGCGGGACAGTCACCGTCAGGTTTATTTGCTTGCCAGTACCGTTCGGCTTTACATCGATCGTCGTTCTAAGGCTCTCGACAACCTTGACCTCATCCTCGACCACCGCCTTATCCGATACAGCCAGAACGACGAGCTCCTCTTCGGAAGTCTCCGCGGTCGGATCAGCGACCGGCTTGGCCTCTTCTGGAGCGGCTGCAGTATTGACGCTGACGCGCCCTGATAGATTTGTGATCTGGATCGTGGCGCCTTTGGGTATCGACTTTGTAATTCGATATTCCTGTGCCGAAACGGGGACAACGACCGTGAGAAAAACGAGTAGGAGAAAATAGATCGAAAAACGCTGCATTGCTATGTCGGCTTGCTTGTGATCCTTCCTGATTGTATCAGACGCTCATGGACGCGCTGCTGCCATTTCTTGCGGCTTGGTTCGGCTTCCTCAAACTTTGCGAGAAATTCATGCGTAACCTCGCCGCCTGCCTGTCTTGTTTTGAGGTAAAGCAGAGCGATAAGGATTCCCGAAAATGACGTGACGACTATCTGCATCGGCAGCCAAAGGATCTGGGCCAGCAGTTCCTGTACCGTGTCGCGAACGCGCGTTCCCATATCGTGCTCGCCGGTGTTGATGTCCACGTTGCTCTTTCCGACGCTGACCTTTACCCCGCCGACCTCTGCTTGGTCGGCGCTTTTCGTACCGCTAGCGTCTTCCTCGGCATCACTTTTGGTTGCGGCGGTTTCAGTGTTGGGAAAATAGGCTTTGGCGCTCACCTTTACAATATAGTTAATACCGAATGCCGCAATAAAAGGGATCAGAAAAGTGATCAAGACCGCGCCGAGTGCAGTCCTGAAAGATCGTTTCGAAAGCTCGATAGATCGTCTTAAAGCCGCAAGTCCCGAGCGCCCTTCCATCATCACGACCGACGACACGAGACAGAAAAACGCATGCACTCCAAGAAATCCAAACATCCCGGTGACTGCGCAGATCACAATTCCGGTGACCACCAGGTACCACGAATTTATCCCCCACACGCGCGTTCCGGCAAACCAGATAAGTGCTGAGATCAGCACACCGATGATGCCTCCGCCGGCCGCACCAGCTGTCGCGGCCATCGTTCCCAGGATGCCGGTCCAGGCAAATGACCTCCACTTCTTTCGCGCCTCGTTGACGGCTGGCC
>DASXPW010000341.1:0-7938 GCA_036493385.1 Pyrinomonadaceae bacterium | reverse complement strand
AAGATATCCGCTCTGGTCCGAGCCGTCGAGGTTGATCGGTTTTACGATGAGCAGCTTTTTGCCGATCAAGCGTGGGTCTTTCTGTGTTGAGACAACGGTGCCGAGGATGCGAGCGATTATCATGTGAGCGATCAGCCGTCAGCGGTCAGCATTCAGCAGGATCTTTTACTTATCGCTGAAAGCTGATTGCTGAGTGCTATTTCCTAACTACCGGCAGCGTTTCGTCGACGCTGGAGTGTGGACGGGGTATAACGTGGACGCTGACGAGTTCGCCGACGCGCCGCGCTGCAGCGGCGCCTGCATCAGTCGCAGCCTTGACCGCGGCAACATCGCCGCGAACTATCGCGGTGACGAATCCAGCGCCGATCTTTTCGTAGCCAACAAGCTGAACATTTGCCGCTTTTACCATTGCGTCGGCCGCCTCGATCATTGCCACGAGGCCCTTACACTCAACCATACCTAATGCTTCTTGCATCTAGTTGCTCCTAAATTTTCCGAGAGAATCGCTAAGGTCCTGTTATTTTAACTCAATTTTGCCGCCTGGCTCAAAAGCTCGATCAACTCTTCGCGAGTGAACGAAACTTTTGTCCCGTTCGAATTTGAACGCGTCGGGTACTCGACATTCATTTCGCAGGCGATTCCCGTTTCGTGCAGATATCCGCATGCCTGACAGCGCGCGGTCTCTTTCAGATATCCAGCCTTTTCGCGAATGTTGATCAGCTTTTCGATCGCATCGGCGGGTAGGTCGTTCGCCCCGCCGAGAGCTTTTGCCAGGATCGCGATCTTTGCCGTATGCTCGAGCGTCTCGAGCCGGTCAAACGCCTGCCATAGATCGTCACCGTATGCGACCGCGCCATGATTTGCCATCAGTAGTGCGTTGTGGTGCTTCACATAGGGCCGCATTGCCTCGGTCAACTCTGTAGTCGACGGCGTTCCGTAGTCGGTCAGCGGCACACAACCAAGGGTCAATATCACCTCGGAAAGAATCGGCTTATCGATCGCCAATCCGGCAACTGCAAATGCCGTCCCATGCGGCGGATGCGCGTGACAGACAGCCCGAATATCCGGCCGCTCTTTATAGATCAGAAGATGCATCGCCAGCTCGGACGAGGCCTTTTTGTCCGTCAAGGGATTACCGTCCATGTCGGTCACGGCGAGACAATCCTCCGTCATCCGGCCCTTGCAGGTCATCGTTGGTGTCGCCAGCACGCGATCTTCGTCGAGGCGAATGCTCACGTTGCCGTCCGAGGACACAACATAGCTCCGATCGTACAAGAGCTGTCCGATCTCGCAGATGAGCTTTCTGGCCTGCTGTTCGTCCATCCTTAATAGATCGTGAAGGAATATTCGAACGTCACTACCGAGGACTGTGGAACCCCATTGACTTTCCGCGGTTCAAACTTGATCTGCCGAGCCGCTGCAATTGCTCGCTCGGTCAGGCCATCGGGCAATTCATTCAGTGGCGTTATGTTACCAACGTGACCATCTGCCATAAGCGTTATTTTCAGTCTGACAGTGCCTTGAACTTCGTCGGACCGCGCTTCGTCGGTATACTCGGCCCTTGGCTTGGAGGTAACTTTTAAAGGGCTCGTGACCAGAGCAGTAGGCGGAACGCTGGCCTTGTCCGCCTCAAGGGTTCGGAAATGTGCAGAACATCCGAAATCCGTTCCACTCATGCCAGATCCGAAATCCGCTCCGCTCATGCCAGACCCGGTTCCGTCGAAAGTTAGCTCATCCTTAGTTGCGTTGATCGGCTTGGATGCTTGCTGTTGAAAAAACCATACAGATAAAAGCCCCATTGCGGCCGTCGCAAACAGTACAAGGATTCCTTTGCTACTCGAAGTTTTTAACATAGACAAATGTGGCAAGACGTATGCGTTCTAGAAAAAGTGAAGCCACAGATTAACACAATTCGATCATCGCGTTAATCTGTGGCCTTGACTGTGAAGCCGCTGAGTCTTACCGACCAACTCGCGGCGCGAGTCTCGGAGCCGGCGGCGGAGGCGGCACGTTCAACCTCGAGCCATCCCACTCGAGCGTGACCGCATTCTGCTGCATCTGATCAAGCTGTTGCTGCAGACGCTCGCTGCGATCGTGCTCCTGATAGTACAAATTCTGAAAATCGCGACACGGTCGGCGGCGCCCTTCGGGAAACGCGAACGGTCTAGGCGCGAGGTCAACGAAAAAACTCGCTATAAAAAGGCCAAAGGCCAAGGTGAGGAAAAACGGCAAAACTCTTTTCAAAATTCCCTTACAACACATAACAACTTCCTCTTATATCAAATATTTCGGTCGCAACACTATTTCCGATTCAACCTCCGGCCGCTGTCGGTAATTTATAGTTTATACTTTTCAGACGACGAAGAAAAGCTTTTCATAACCGCTTACGAGCGCATCTGTTATTTTGTTGCACCCAGGTTTCGGTTCGTTGCTCTTCGGGAAAAACTACTATAGAATTGATGTTTCACGCATGAAACAATGATCGCTCATCTCTCCGGCAAACTGCTCGAAAAACAAGCGAACACGCTGATCGTTGATGTTAGCGGCGTGGGTTACGAAGTCACGATACCGCTCTCAACCTTTTACGAGCTTGGCGAGCCGGGCACGGACATTGAGTTAAAGATCTACACGCATGTTCGCGAAGACGCGATCCAGCTATTCGGTTTTAAGACGGCTCGCGAGCGCGATCTCTATCTAAAATTGATCTCGGTTCAAGGCATCGGTGCGAAATCGGGCATCACAATGCTCAGTGGTATGAGCGCGGGTGAGATCATCGCCGCCATCAGATCGAATGATCTTGGCCGATTGACGGCGATCCCTGGTGTTGGCCGCAAAACGGCCGAGCGCCTTGTGATCGAACTGCGAGATAAAGTTGCAGAGCTTGCGGCAGCAGCTGGCGCGGACGCTTCGATCTCGGCTGATCAGTTGCCCGCCGATGTCGTATTCGACGATGCTCTTTCGGCGCTGGTCAACCTCGGTTATCAGAACGCCGCCGCCGAACGCGCGCTGAAAAAGGTAACTGAGGAAGGCACTGAAATGTCCGTACAAAAGCTGCTTCGGCGGAGTTTGCAGGTTCTAGCGAAGTAGACTTTCTTTGCGAACTTTGCGTTCTCTGCGCGAGATAAATCAGATCACGCAAAGCTCGCTAAGGACGCAAAGCGGAATGACCGTTTTTACTGTAAATGTTCGACCTGTTTGCGCGAATCGAAGAAGATTTTTCGCTGCTTGATCGAAAAGCGGTCTTCGCGCTCGTCTACACGGCGATCGGTCTGACTTGCATTTTTTATCTGAAAAATGCGGATTCGATGGATGCGATCGCGACAGCACTCGGCGTCAAGCCGTGGGCGTTTTCGATCGAACATTCAGAGACGAGCAACTTGCCCTTACTCGCCTACTGGGTCGGCGTCTCGGTCTTGTTTTATTTTGTAGTTCCGGCATTGATATTAAAGTTCGTTCTCAAAAAAGACCTCAGCGACTACGGCCTCAAGTTTCGTATTGAGCAGGGCTTTGTGAAATTACTGCTTCAATGCATTGCCGTGATGGCGCCGCTCGTGTATCTGATGTCATTGACATCAGGCTTCGAGGCTCGATATCCGTTCCTGAAAGTGTTCAACGGCGAGCCTTATCTTAGCTCAACGCTGCTCGTTTGGGAGCTGATCTATTTCCTACAGTTTTTCGGTCTCGAGTTTTTCTTTCGCGGATTTTTGCTGCACAGTTTAAAGCCGAGCCTGGGCGGCTATTCAATATTCGCGATGATGGTCCCCTACTGCATGATCCACTGGGGCAAGCCGATGCCGGAGGCATTTGCGGCAATTTTCGCGGGAATATTCCTGGGCTGGCTTAGCTATCGCAACGGCAATATCTGGATGGGCCTCGCGCTGCATTGCTTTGTAGCGTTTTCAATGGATGTGATGGCGTTGTTTAATAAAGGATCATTATTTTGACTTCGTTGCCTCCCTTGCGAGCTCTGCGTGAAATGACTTATCTCACGCAAAGAACGCAAAGCTCGCAAAGAAAGACGCAAAAGAAAAAATGTCAGAAGTAGAAGCAACGATCAGAGCCGGTGAGATCTCGGAGGACGATCGGCGTTTTGAGCTGAGCCTCCGTCCGACGAAACTCGCTGAGTATATCGGCCAGGAAAAGGTAAAAGATAACCTGCGCGTTTTTATGAAGGCGGCGCTTAAGCGGCGCGAGGCGCTCGATCATATTCTTCTCACGGGACCGCCGGGAGTTGGTAAGACTACCCTTTCAAATATCGTCGCGAATGAGATGGGCTCGGCGCTGAAATCCACCGCCGGCCCGATCATTGAAAAGGCCGGCGACTTAGCTGCAATTCTCACGAATCTTGAAGAAGGCGATGTACTTTTTATCGACGAGATCCATCGGCTCAATCCGGCCATCGAGGAAATTCTCTATCCGGCGATGGAGGATTACAACCTCGACATCATGATCGGCCAGGGCACGGCCGCCCGTTCGATCAAGCTCGAGTTGCCAAAATTCACTCTGGTCGGAGCGACAACACGGCCCGGTTTGATCACAGCGCCGCTGCGAGGCCGCTTCGGCATTATTTTCAATCTCGATTTCTATCAGATCGCCGATCTACAGACGATCGTCGACCGCTCTGCAGGTATTCTGAAGGTCGAGATCGATAACACCGGCGCGCACGAGATCGCTCGCCGCTCTCGCGGAACGCCACGGATCGCAAATCGATTGCTGCGCCGCGTCCGCGATTTTGCCGAGGTCGATCACGACGGCCGCATTACGGAGGCCATCGCCAACGACGCTCTCAACCGTATGGAAGTCGATACCTACGGGCTTGACGAGATGGATCGCAAATTCCTGCTTACAATTGTCGAAAAGTTTGACGGTGGGCCCGTTGGTTTGGGAACGATCGCCGCGGCGCTACACGAAGAAAAAGACTCGATCGAAGAGATCATCGAACCTTACCTGATGCAGATCGGCTTCCTAAACCGCACGCCTCGCGGACGCATGGCCACGCGGCTTGCTTTCCAGCATCTCGGTCTCGAATACATTGGCGGCTCGACGCCGCTATTCGATCAAAAACGACAGGCCGAGTAGAGCGGCAACCCTACTTCGTCCCGAAACGAGATGTATTTATTTCGAACGAACGGGAGGCCTCAAGGTGTGAGAACGATCTTGCCTAAAGCCTTTGAATCGAGGATCTCACGATGCGATCTCGCGGCATCATCCAGGGGGATCGATTCTCGAATGACTGGCGAAAGAAATTCTTTGAATAAGCCGTCATGGATCGCAGCGTGGATCTCGTTGCGGTCACTTTGGGTAGAGTTATACAGCGACATACCATACAGCGTCGCATCCTTTGTCATGGCTTGTCGCGGGGTAAATTGCAGGCTTCCGCGATTGCCGACGATAACGATTCGGCCAAACATCGCCAGCGCCTCAAAATTTCGTTCGAGATTGACGTTAGCTAACATCTCGATGATCACCTCGACGCCTTTGCCATCGGCGAAATCATGAATATCGCCAAAGTGATCTTCGTCCGTGTGATCGAAGACGGCATCCGCGCCAAGATTGTTAACGAGCCGTTTGCCGTCGTCTGAACTTGCTGTGCCGACGACTCTGCAGCCGGCGTTTTTTGCCCACTGCGTTGCGGCTATACCTACGCCGCCCGATGCGCCATGGATCAAAACCGTTTCGCCCACAACCGCACCAGCCTTTTGAAAAAGCGCCCGGTATGATGTCGCGTATGGGGTCCAGATGCCGGCGCCTTGCTCAAAGCTGATGTTGTCTGGGAGGCGGCCAAGATCCTCTTCGCGGCAAAGCGAGTATTCAGCGTAAGTCCCTGAGATCGAACCTGCCGTGTAGACGCGATCGCCGGATTTGAATTTTGTCGTTTTGGGCCCGACAGATTCGACTGTGCCGGCGCCGTCCTTGCCCGGCGTATAAGGCAACTTTGGAGCGTGAGCGTGAATGCCGGTGCGGAGGTAAGTATCGACCGGATTGACGCCCGCGGCCTCGATCTTGACAAGCACCTGCGTGCCCGTCGGCTCGGGTGTCGGAACCTCGTCGAGCTTCATTACCTCCGGCTCGCCAAATTCGCGGACGACAATTGCTTTCATACTATCTGGAACAGAATCGCTTCAGTGACAGACTAGCAGGGGGCAGCGACTAAAGAAACTTCTTCATAAACTTTAAGAACCGAGGCCAATCGTCAGGAAACGTACCGTGGCCGCCATCGTGCATAAAATAGCCGAGATCGTTTAGAAGCAGCGATTCATCTTTCGCGGCCGGAAAGAGGTTGGTGCCCGGACCTTTTTTGCCGAAGAATTTGTAGACCGGCTCTGCGGCGACCGCGGCAAGAAACTCGCCCTTGGGGTCTGACCAGTAATCCGTGCTGCCGGTTTGAAGCAGCAGCGGACGCGGTGCCATCAGAGCAACCAGAGCATGCGCGTCAAAAGGAAGTTCATTTACACGGTTGGCATACGAATGATAGCTCGGCGCAAACTGATAAAAAAACCGTGACGGGTCGGTCATGTGCGCGACCGTTTCGCCGAAGTTGCGGCGGCTCAGCGCGGCGCCGCTCTCGCCTGAAACACTCGCAATGACCATTGCAAATCGCGTATCGTGAGCGCCCGCCCAAAGGACGGTTTTACCGAGCCGCGACGTGCCTTGCAAAGCGATGCGTTTGCTGTCGATGTCTTTGTCGGTCTCGAAATAGTCCATCGCTCGGCTTAAGCCCCATGCCCACGCGGAGATCGCTCCCCACTCGTCGTTCGCAACCTCGGTTCGTCCGGGTTTTAGATAAACGCTGCGAATGCCGTATTTGATGCCGTCCTTAAAATCTGGCTCGATGTCGCCGTAATAAACGGTCGCGAATCCGAAACCCGCGTCGATGAATTGCTCAACATTGATCTTACCGAATGGAGACGGGCGGTCGGCCTTGACCTTTTTATTATCGCGGCCCCAGATCTCGCCGACGCGAACACCAGGGTCGTCGACCACTTGGTTCGGCGCGGCGAATGAGATGTTTAAGAGAAGCGGCGCCGGTTTTATATTCACGGGCAGGTAGATGAGCAGGTCCATTTTGTGATCGGAGTGGTCTTTGGTGAAATAGACCGTCACCTGCTTACGAATGGCCTTTCCGTTAAGAACCGGCGTGCCCTTGTCGAAAACCTCAAATGCCAGATCGCGTGGACGCGGAGGCATTTTGCCAAACTGTATCTCTTCGAAAAGCCTCAGTAATTCGGGGCGGCGTTTTTTGAGCCACGAACTGGCATCGGTCACGCGCTTTCCGTTTGAGAGCTCAAACAGGTCCGGCAGCGTATATGAGCCAACCTTGCTCTCGTCGTAATTAACGGGTATGCCGGCCACGACATCAGGCGGTTTGTTCTGCTGCGCGAGAGCGCCCGCGCACAATACGAAGATGAGAAGGGCCGATCTTTTTGCTTTTTTAGTCACCGTAGTAAGTCAGCAAGAATAATAAAACAGTTTCGAGTTATCAGTTTTCAGTTTTTCGTTAATGGGAAACTACTTGAACGAGGATGTAAAAGTGTATTCACCCGATGATATTTCGTAAACAGCCTTGCCGTTTTCGAATCTCAGGAAGCGGACGCCCGGAACATTTGCGATCTCTCGTCTGGTCTCCTTCACATCTTTCTCCGACTCAGCCGGCAGATAAAGCGTTGCTGAAGTATTGGCCGGGACGGTGGCGCGATAAGCGAGTACGCCATTTTCGACCCGCCACGAGCTATTGATTCGTCCATACATCGAATCGTAATATCCGCGGGCCCATTTCATCTCGCCAGTCGGATCGGGTTCGGGACGAAGGATGAAATGTTTAAAGCCTGGACTATTTTCATCGCGGCTGACGCCGAGCGAATATGCGATCATCCATCGTCCGACAGCTCCGAACGAATAGTGATTGAACGAGTTCATGCTGTTGTTGCCGCCAAAGCC
>DASXPW010000340.1:0-5131 GCA_036493385.1 Pyrinomonadaceae bacterium | reverse complement strand
AATTCTCGTATTTTTCCGGCACGGTACCGCACTTTTCGCAGTAGATGATCGGGTTGGGTGAACCCCAAAACCGCTGACGTGAAATTCCCCAGTCGCGCAGCCGGTAGGTCGTCGCGGGCTCACCAAAGCCGTTGGCTTTAGCGTAGTTCGACATCTCGCGCTTGGCATCTTCACTCGTTTTGCCGGACCAGTCGCCTGAGTTAATAAGAATGCCGCAGTCAGTAAAAGCAGAGTCAGAACCGCCTGCGTGAGCGGGCGGCCAGTTCACTGGATTCTCTGTGACGAACTGACCCTCCGCTGACGCAGTGGGTTCTGACACGATCACCGTCCTGATCGGCAGATCGAATTTCTTTGCAAATTCAAAATCGCGTTCGTCGTGCGCGGGCACGGACATTACGGCTCCGGTGCCGTATTCCATCATCACGTAGTTGCCGATCCAGATCGGCAATTCATCTCCGCTGAACGGATTTACCGCTCGAAGGCCTGTGTCGACGCCGTCTTTTTGGGCCTCGGTTTCGTAGTCGCTCGGGTCCATCTTATCGGATCGGATCTCGGCGATCTTTTGCAGCACCGCCTCGGGAAACTCCGACAGATGCTGCATAATAACCGGATGCTCCGCCGCGACGACTACCGCATTTCCACCGTAGATCGTGTCAATGCGTGTCGTAAAGACACGGATGTAGTCGGAACCGCCCGCAGTAGCGGGTGGCTGAACTTTGGCTCTTGAGCTCTCCGAGTTCAACTGCCCGATAACGTGACGAGTTCTGACCGGAAAATCGACATACGCGCCATCGCTGCGGCCGATCCAGTCGCGCTGGCGTTTTATCACGTTCTGAGGCCAGCCCGCCTCGATCTCGGCCATGTCGTTGAGCAGCGCTTCACTATAGGCAGTGGTCTTCAAAAACCACTGTTGAAGGTCCTTCTTTGTAACCGGATTTCCGCATCGCCAGCAGAGGCCACCGCTGGCCTGCTCGTTCGAAAGCGTTGCCTGATCGTGCTCGCACCAGTTGACCTGCGTCATTTTCTTATACGCCAGGCCCATCTCATACATCTTCAAAAAGAACCATTGGTCGAACTTGTAATACTCGGGCCTGTGGGCGAACATCTGCCGCTGCCAGTCGTAGCTTACGCCGAGGCGTTGAAGCTGGCCCTGCATGATCGAGATATTTTCCTCGGTCCACTCGCGCGGATTTACCTTACGCTTAACAGCAGCGTCCTCGGCCGGCTGACCGAATGAATCCCAGCCGATCGGATGCAGAACGTTAAATCCTTTTAGCCGCTTGTACCAGGCCAACGCGTCGCCCGCCGAATAGTTGCGGACGTGGCCCATATGAAGGTTGCCCGACGGGTACGGCAGCATCTCGAGCTGGTAAAATTTTGGTCGCTCGTCGTCCATGCCGGCCGCAAAAGCTCCGGATTCCATCCACTTCTTCTGCCACCTGGCCTCTATCTTTTTTGCAAAGTATTTCTCGTCCATTTCTTGGAGATCGCTTCTCAATGGCCTCAGGCGTGATCTTATCGCCTTAGGTAAATGGTTAGTTTAGCGGAAATGCACATTCATCCGCCAACGACGCTTTTTGACTTGTTATGGAATGTATTTGAGCTAAGCCACGCTCGCCGGACGGTGCGTCCAGCGGGTGGCTATCTAAGGGCGAGGGCGTTTTTGAGGAACCGCATCCGTTTATTTTAAGCGAGATCAAACGTGATGTCCACTCGATCTTGGCGCCGCTTGCCTTGTATGCTATTCTATTTAGACGCGTTGGGAGCGTAAGCGAAACTAAGATTTGGATGATGAGAAAACCCGATACCGCAGGCGGTCGAAACTTAACGTCATAAGTTCGTGAATGGCCGTCTGCCTCAAAAAAAGGAGGCGAAGATGGTAAGACGAACTCAACAGGATAATGCTCCGGATCTAAACAGACTAAACGCACACGGCACTTCACCGACCAGCCACTCGCCTTCCTTCGAAAGATCACAATCAAGAGAAAATTTATTGAATGACGAGCTGATCGTCTCGCTTTCGGATGCGCACGAGAATAAACGCGCCCGCCAGGTCAATGAGTGGGAACGGCGGCAAAAGGTCGCGGCTGCGTTCTAGGAAAGTGAAACGCCGAGAAGCGAAGAGTAGAAGAAGAAGTGCGATCGCTGTTGCGGTGTTTGCGCTGCTGGCCTTACTTACCGTCGCAGCTCGCGCGCAGGATCTCAGCACATTAGCCGAGACGCTTAGATCAGGGAACACGGAACAAAAACGAACGGCCCTGATGCAGATCCGCGGTCTTAGGTCCGAAGAGGCGTCGCGAATTGCCGTCGCCGCGTTAAAGGACGGCGAGCCTATGGTTCGAGCAACGGCGACTGCGTCTGTCACGTTTTTGCCGAAGACAGAGGCGAGCGCTGCTCTTGCGCCCCTGCTCCGCGATAAAGATGAATTTGTCCGAGGCGAGGCCGCGTATGCCCTCGGCGAGGTCGGCGATCCGTCATCCGCGTCGTATTTATTAGACGCACTCAGGCGCGACAAGGGCCCTGAAGTGAGAGCCGCCGCCGCAGTCGCCCTCGGTAAGGTCGGGAATCCTGCCGCCATACCCATTTTGGTTGATCTGTTGAACAAGAGACCGACAGAGGACACCGAGCTATTGCGACGAGCGGATGCACGCTCGATCGGCCAGATCGCTCAGATCATGCGTTCGGGAAAGGTCCGTGTCGTCACGCCACAAAACTTTCTTCCGGAAAAATACAAGGATATCGGGCCTAAACCATCGGCCGACTTCCGAGAACATTTTGTTATGGCAGTCGATGCGCTTATTCGAGTTCTGAACGATCCCAAAGAGACCGATGACACCCGACGCGAAGCCGCCTTTTCTCTTGGTGCGATAGGCGACCAGAGAGCACATGGTGTTCTCACAAAATATCTTTCCAGCACGGACCCGTATCTCGCTGAGATCTGCAAAGAAGGCTTGTTAAAACTCAATGCTGCTGAGTGATTCTTTAGGTTTTGTGCGATATCTGATTTAATTGTCGAATGCAGGCGAGTAACCCTAAATTGGATCCATCTGGGGATTTGTGTGCTTTTTACAACGACGTCCGCGCGCATACCGAGAAGCTTTGTGAGCCGCTCGAGATCGAGGATTATATCCCGCAGCCTGTCGTCGACGTCTCGCCTCCGCGTTGGAACATAGCTCACACCACGTGGTTCTTTGAGGAGATGGTCCTTAAAAAATTCGTCCCCGGCTACAGAGTTTTCGATGAGAGTTTCGGCTTTCTTTTTAACAGCTATTACAACTCTGTCGGTACGCGTACCGCGCGTGACCATCGCGGCGACCTGAGCCGGCCGGCGGTGGAACGGATCTACGAGTATCGGAAATACGTCGATGAGCGAATGAATGATCTGCTCGCGCAGCCGCCTAAAGGCGGATCTCAAAACTCACACGAGCTTGTCATTCTCGGTCTAAACCATGAGCAGCAGCACCAGGAATTACTTCTCACCGATCTTAAATATACGTTCGGTCTGAACCCGCTGTTTCCCGTCTATCGCGAGGCGTTCGCGATCGAGGAAAAGAGCGAATCCGGTTCCGAAAGCTTTGCGAAAAAAGCAGAAGGAATTTACGAGATCGGCTACGCCGGCAATGATTTTTGTTTTGATAACGAGTTGGCTCGTCACAAGGTCTATTTAAATGATTTCGAGATCGCGACGCGGCTTGTGACCAATCTCGAGTTCCTCGAATTCATACAGGACGACGGCTATGGCGATCATCGTTTGTGGCATTCGGAAGGCTGGGATTGGGTCAACCAAAACAACGTCAACGCATCGCTTTATTGGCATCAGCGGGACGGCGAATGGTGCCACTTTACGCTCGCCGGCTTAAGATCTCTCCCGCTTAATGCTCCGGTCTGCCATATTTCGTTTTACGAGGCCGCCGCCTACGCGGAATGGCGCGAGATGCGCCTGCCAACCGAGTCTGAATGGGAGGCCGCGAGCGACAAATTCAAATGGGGCCTGCGTTGGGAATGGACCAATTCGGCCTATCTCCCCTATCCAGGCTTCAAGAGGGCCGCCGGAGCGGTTGGCGAATACAACGGCAAGTTTATGATCAATCAGATGGTCCTGCGCGGCGCATCAGTGGCCACGCCCGAAGGCCACAGCCGGCCGACGTATCGTAACTTTTTCCATCCTTCCTCAAGATGGCAGTTTGCGGGAATAAGACTTGCTCGTTAGGCGGTGCAGTATCATTTCGGAACAGATAAAAGGTGAAAGGTAATAGCTGATAGATCAGTTCTCACTTTTTCCTTTTTACTTTTTTTGGAAGAGAAAGAATGGAGTCCGTCGCCGGAAAAGAAATAACTCAATTTGCTTTGGATGTGCTTGAGGGTCTCTCGGCACAGCCGAAGCATCTGTCGTCAAAGTACTTTTACGATGACGAGGGCTCGCGGTTGTTTCAGGAGATCATGACGCTGCCCGAATACTATTTAACGGGCTGCGAGCTTGAGATCTTTGAACGACAGGCGGGTGAGATCTTCGCCGCGTTCGCTAACGGCAACAACGCCTTTGATCTTATCGAGCTTGGCGCCGGCGATGGTACGAAAACCGCGGTCCTCGTATCGCATTTTTTGAAACGAAATGCGGATATTACATATTCGCCCATCGACATATCGCAGGAAGCACTCGACGCGTTAACGACGAAATTTTCGAGTGAGTTTCCGGGGCTGCGCATGCAAGCGCGGCAGGGCGACTATTTTAACATTCTCAAATCGCTCAGGAACGGCGAAAACAGACGAAAGATACTGATGTTCCTTGGTTCGAACATCGGCAATTTTACACGCGAGCAGTCGGTCACGTTTTTCCGTGACCTGCGCGCCGTAATGAGTTCGAGCGACCTGCTTTTCATCGGTTTCGATCTGCAAAAAGACCCGCATGTTATCGCCCGGGCCTATGACGACTCGCAAGGTGTGACGGCCAGTTTTAATTTGAATCTGCTCGCGCGGATAAACCGAGAACTGGGCGGCGATTTCGATCTCGATAAATGGACACATTACGCGGTCTATCGGCCCGTTCAGTGTGCTGCTCGTTCGTTCATCATCAGCCGCGAGAAGCAGAATGTGTACATCGGTGCGCTCGACCGCCGCTTCGAATTCGACC
>DASXPW010000339.1:0-2103 GCA_036493385.1 Pyrinomonadaceae bacterium | reverse complement strand
AGCGAAACGGTCTTGATCAGATCGGAATTTGTCTTTTCGAGACTGCCGATCTGATCGCTCGTCTGACCGAGCTGCTGCTGCAGCTTTCGGATAACGTCGCTCTGCTGTTCGGTCGTCTCGCGGCTCTCGCGAAGCTCGCGGCTGACCGAGTAGCCGACGTACACGAGGCCGTAAATAAGCGCCGCGGCCAGCACAAAAACGATCGCTTTCGTCGTCCACGAGACCTCGCGCAAAAGCTCACGCGAAAATTCACGCAGGAACGCCTTCGCGTCGTCGCGTTTTGGGGAGGTGCGGGCCTCGAGCGCGGCCTCTTCGATAAACTGCGCGACGGGCGTTTCTCGGTTTGTCGTGATCAGGGCCGACCGCGCAGCAAGCGAGAAAAACGTGAACGAAATCTCGGTATTCGGGATATCGATCCGATCGCCGTCCGAAACGGCAACGAATCGTCGAATGCGGTGACCGTTTACCTGAAGGTCGAGTTCCTGATCAAACTCGATAACACGATAGACGCCGTCCGAGCTTTCAAGCTCGAGCCAGACGCCGCCGCCTTTCAAACCGTTCGTATGGATCTGAAGGTCATTGGTGTCATCCGAGCCGATCGACACGCGCTCTTCGGTAAAGAATTCGGTCCGTTTTTCGGTGCCGACCGTGATGTGGATGATGATTCCCGATGCCATTAAAGACTGTGCGTCAAGCGCTGATTATAGCAGAATCAAATGGGTTTCGATGCCAATCGCCTTGTCTTCGTGGCACAATAAAGATGGTGGCAACTCGAAAGATAATTAATGACCGGGCCGAGCTCGAAAAGCTCGCTCCGGTGATGAAAGCTCCGATCAAACGGCACGTCTTTGTCTGTACGGGCAAGTCGTGCTCGAAGGTCGGGGCGGCGGACGTCAAGGCCGAGTTTGAACGCATTCTCGAGGCCAGAGGCGTGCGTCAAGGCAAAGAGTCGAAGGGCCGAAATCCGATGGGCGAAGTTGTGCTGACCGAGTGCGGCTCGGTCGGATTTTGCTCTATCGGCGTCGCCGTTCTGGTCTATCCCGAGGGCATCTGGTACGGCCAGGTCCAGCCCGAAGATGTGCCCGAGATCATCGAAGAACATCTCGAGAACGACCGCGTGGTCGAGCGCCTCGCTCTTCTCGAAGTGCCGGCCTGTCACGCAAAATAATTCCTCAAACCGCTTCAAGACCGTGAGACAGGATTTGTAGCTTCGAGCCTGTAAGCCATTCAAATTAGGGCCATTTACACCGAAAGAGATGAAATCTTGTCCCAAGCTTGGTTCGCCCTTGTCCCAGATCCTCTTGGGACACAGAACGCATTGATTTTACAAAACTTACGGCGATATTTTGGCGTTGCCCCACGGATTTTGCAAAAACCGCGCCACATTGTGCTACAGCGTCGGCGCAACCGGACGGATCGACCAAACCGGCCAATCTATATTGTATCATGTATGTCAAGAGGTATTAACTGTGCAACAACGATAGGAGCTTGAGAATTGTGCCAAAACTGCGCCGTCAGATCGATCGAGGCGACGCGGAGCCGCGATCGTGGCTACCCGGTTTGTCGCCGCAAAAGTTTTCCGAGCTTGTCAGAGATGTGGCTGATGAGCTCGGGATGGCCGGGTGATTGAAGAGGCATGTTTTGCGAATACGATGTGATAGAGGAGATGGGTGTAGGACATTGGTTTGAGTTACGCGTGTTTCACACGCTTCGGGCGTTTCTGTTTGTCCAGTCTACAGGTTCTACAGGTTCCGCTCCGCTTCACCTGTAGCTAAAGTTATTGGCCTGCTTCGCAGGCAAAACAGGACGTTCAATCCTGGAGAAATTTACTCATTCATCCCCGCATTACCGTCAGGATCTCATCTACAACCTTTTTCGCGTCGCCGAAGAGCATGAGGGTGTTTTCTTTGTAGAAGAGCGGATTGTCGACGCCGGCGTAGCCTGAGGCCATTGAGCGTTTCATGACGATGACGTCACGGGCTTCCCAGACGTGGAGGACCGGCATGCCGGCGATGGGTGAGGCGGGGTCGTCCATGGCGGACGGATTGACGATGTCGTTGGCGCCGATGACCCAGGCGACATCGGTTTGCGGAAACTCGTTGT
>DASXPW010000338.1:0-4418 GCA_036493385.1 Pyrinomonadaceae bacterium | reverse complement strand
TGATCGCGTACAGCGTGTTGCGCGGATTGGTGACCGCTTGGCGCTTGGCTATCTGGCCGACGAGCCGCTCGTCCTTGTCGGTAAAACCAACAACAGAAGGCGCGGTGCGGCCGCCCTCTTTGTTCGAGATGATCTGGACGGTGCCGCCTTCGAGAACAGCGACGCAACTGTTGGTCGTGCCGAGGTCAATTCCTATTACTTTGCTCATAAGCTCGAGCTCCTATTCTTGGTTCGGGGATCTTGTTCGTCAGCGGCCTGCTCCGTCCGGGCACGGTCAGATGCGGCCGAGACCTTTACCATCGCATGGCGGATGACGCGGCTCCCCATTTGGTAACCGCGAAGCAATTCGTCGATGACAGTGTTGGGGGCGTGAGATCCGGAATGATCGAGGGCGACCGCCTCGTGGAAATGCGGGTCAAATTCGCGTCCGACAACGACGATGCGCTGGACACCCATCGTCGCGAGCACATCGTGGACCTGGCGGTGGACGAGCATGATGCCGTCGATGAATGGCTCGATCTCGGCCCGCTTTTCCTCGTCCATCGCGGCCGCAAAATCGACGGCGCGATCGAGGTTATCGAGGACCGGCAGCATCTGGACGGCAAGGTTTTCCATCTGCACGGACAAGCGTTCATGCCGCTCTCGCTCGGTCCGTCGCTTAAAGTTTTCAAAATCCTTTGACTGGCGCTGCGAAAACTCGAGGATCTCTTTTCGCTCGGCCTTGAATTTTTCGATGACCCCTTCGAGCTCTGTTACCTCACGTTTCAACCGTTCGCTCGGCGGCGCCGCGGCGGCGGTTTTTGCGGCGCTGGCCGCATCTGGCTTTGATCCCTTTAGATCATTGACGATAAATCCGGGCAGGTTCGAATCATCGAATTCCGATTCTGACACCTCGATCTTGAGCTCGGCCGTGATGTGCAGGTCCTGCTCGAGATGCTCGAGTTCACGGATGAAATCATCGACCGACGATGGCTCGGGCTCGTGACTATGATCATTGGCTGTTTCCAGCGTGTCGTTTGTATTCATTCGGGAATGTGGCCGGGAAGGTGTTGCGGCCAGGATCCGTTTGGCTAGTTATTTCGGACGTCCGGGGACATCACTCTCTCGAGGCTGCTCGCGACGTAGGAGACGATCGAGATCATTCGAGCATATTCGATCCTTGTCGGACCGAGGACGGTCAGTGTTCCGACCGCCTGACTACCGCCCACTCGGTACGGTGCCGAGATGAGCGTGCAATTCTGAAGCGAAGGCGTGCGGTTTTCGCGGCCTATCACAACCTGTACACCGTCTCTGGCGGCGGCGTCCTTGCCGATACACTCGTTCAGGATCTGCAGCAGCCGAGACTTGGCACCGATCGTGCTGAGCAGCTCGCGAAGCCGTTCGAGATCGGCAAAGTCGCCCTTGCTCAGGATGTTCGACGTGCCGTCGATGTACACCTGCCCGACCTTGTCCTCTTCGTTCTCGATACTTTCTGAACAAAGAATGACGGCGGTTTGCAGCAGCTTGTCAAAGAGTGTCTTTTCCTCGTGCATCAACTTCATTATCTCAGCACGGATCTCGACAAGACTCTTTCCGGCAAATTCCGCGTTCAGGTAGTTACCCGTTTGCTCGAGCTCCCCTTTCGTGAACTGGATGTTCAGACGAATTATCTTGTTATGCACAAGATTGGGTGCCGAGACCAGAACGACGAGAATGCGGTTGTCGGAAAGATTGACAAACTCAATATGCTGCAGGCGATCATCGGCCAGACTAGGCGAAACTACGATGCCTACATTATTTGAAAGAGCAGAGAGGAGCTGTGACGTTCGCTCCATCAACCGGTCGGACGTTTCAAAAACCTCGGTCGCATTCAGACGAAGCTCATCACCAATTCTGACGAGGTCGTCGTTTGAAATGCTCAAAACGCCTAACAGGTTGTCGACGTAGAAACGATAGCCCTTATCGGTCGGGACGCGTCCGGCTGAGGTATGCGGTTGTTCGACAAACCCCGCATCTTCCAGCTCGCCCATCACATTGCGGATGGTCGCCGAACTCAGGCCATGAGCGTTGGCAAATTTGTCCGCAAGCGCCTTTGAGCCGACCGGCTCGCCCGTCACGAAATGTTCGTTGATAAGAGCTGAGAGAATGATCTGGCCGCGAGCGTCGGGAAGTTTCTCGACAGGTTGACCTAATTCGCGAACAGACATGTTTCCAAGGCGTGTTTGGCTCTCACCGCTTTGAGGCGGTAAGCTAGCCATTGGAAATGTAACACTTTAGTGCCCCACAGGTCAACAAAATATAGTTTAACAATGATGAACGGCGACTCGGATCCCCTCCTCTCCGAAATAGCTGATATTTACTGCCAGGCGTTCGCTCGGCTGGACAAGGAACGCGAGCCACCCTCGGTGGATGTCCGATTTTATCCCTATGTCGGAATAAATCACACGATCCGCATTCGAAATGGCAGGGTTCTCGTCCGACTTGCGGAGGTCTGTCACGACATGCCGCTCGACGCTCATCGCGGCCTGGCGCGGATCCTGGTTGGTAAACTTTTCAGCAGAAAAACGCCGCCGGCAGTCCGGGCCGCGTATGAGGAATATATCCGTTCGGTCGATGTTCGCGAGCGAGCTGATGAGTCTAAAAGAACGCGGGGGCGAAAGGTCGTAACCTCTGCAAAAGGTGAAATTTACGATCTCGAGGAGATATTTGCCATGCTGAATTTCTGGTATTTCGGCGACCGTCTAACGCGGCCGACCCTGACATGGTCGCCGCGCAAAAGCTATCACATTCTTGGCCACCACGACTCGACCCACGACACGATCTCGATCAGCCGCTCTCTCGACTCGCAGGCTGTACCGCGATTTGTCGTTGAATTTGTGCTGTTTCACGAAATGCTGCATATTGCCCATCCCGCCAAACACGTCAACGGCCGCCGTTATCACCACACGGCCGCGTTTCGCCGCGACGAGAGGCGGTTTAGCCGCTTTGACGAGGCCGAGAGATGGATCGAGACAAATGTTGGAAAGCTGAGACGTGCAGCCAGGGCTGAGAATAAGCTTCGTTCCCGGAATAAGTAATAACTGATAAGTAATAAGTGAGAACGATTCGATCCTTTCAGGAAGTTATCAGTTCTCAGTTATAAGTTATCAGTTATTCCGGTGATAATTTCCCGCTACTCGTCCGATGCAAGCATCGCGATCAGCGAACCGATCAAGCCAAATTCAGAGACGAGCCTTCGCTGCATACCGGTCTTGTTAAAGCGGGTCTCGACGACATATCGACTTGCCGACGCGACGTCGTCAGATCTTTTTTCGTTGAGAACTGAGGCCACGGCGGCAGCAGAGTCGCGATCAAGGCCGAAAGTGCGGATCGACGGCGTAGTTTCATTTGATGTGTTGGCCTGGCCACTGAGATTTTGGTTCGTCTGATGTGCCTGGATGCATTTCTGAACCGTTGCCGCATCGCCACTCAAGGCGAATCCCTCAAACCCCTGCTCGCTGATCTCAATATTGGTCCCGGGTGTTTTCAAAGTTTCGGGAGCGAGCGCGTTTTTCCGGGCCGCTGGATTCGTCGTCTTTGCGATCACGCAGACAGCATCTTCATCATCGTACTTTACCGTCACGACGCCGGGCGAGATCGAGCCGAGAAACATTTCTCCATCCTTTATACCGTATGGCTCGAAAAAGCTGTTTGAGAAGGCAGCGATCAATTTGCCCGATGTCGGATCGGTGAGTTTCTGCGTGAGCAACAAAACGCTCCGCCAAGCGATCTGAGGATCTTTGAGGTTGTATTGAGTGACAGTTGCCGCGTCGTTAGGTGCGAATGCGAGCAAAGAATTATCGGGCGCGTCAGTCGCCGCAAAGGTTTCGCTCATGACACTTGCGATCTCAGGCCCAAGCGTCGACGAAAGTTTATCTTCGAGGCCGCTGTCCGTCTTTCGAGCCGTCCAGGTAACTTCTTTGACGGAGCCGCGGAGCAATTGCGGCAAGACGCGCGCAACAAAGCTCTGGACCTCGCTTTCCTCACCGGATTCTTTTGCCTTTTGCGCCCCAACGATGTTTGCCAACTGACCGATGCCGTCGGCCGATACATATCCGACCGCGATATTGTTGGTTGCGTCGGGAACTTTTCCGGTTTTTGCGATCGAGTCGGCCTCGCCGCGGCGAACAGCCTGAACCTTGTCGATCGACGATTGATCATTGCCGAAAAAGATCAGGCTGCCGACGACCAATCCATACGCCTTGCGGCCGTCTTCGGCGGTCCAGACATAGCTCGTACCGCCGTCCTTTGAGGAAGTACTAAGCTCAACGCCGCCGCCATAGACCTTGTTGATAAATTCGCCGAGTTGATTTTCGGCAAACGAATTTGCCTGCCATTGCCAGGTATGAGTATCGGCGATCGCGACGAAATGCGGCTTGAAATTAAGCTCGGAATTCTCT
>DASXPW010000337.1:0-4534 GCA_036493385.1 Pyrinomonadaceae bacterium | reverse complement strand
AACCCGCGGATCGGCTCCGCAATGATCTGGCCGACGGTCCTACGCGGATTGAGGCTGGCATATGGGTCCTGAAAGATCATCTGCAGATGACGTCGCTGTTCGCGCATATCGCCTTGAGACATATCCGCGAGATCCTTGCCGCCGAAAAGAACCTTGCCACCGGTCGGTTCCGTCAGGCGAAGGATCGCCTTGCCGAGCGTCGATTTTCCGCAGCCGGATTCGCCTACCAGGCCGAGCGTCTCGCCTTTTTTGATGTCGAGCGAAACGCCGTCAACCGCGCGGACGATCTTGGCCTCGGACAATATCCCGCCGCCGAGCCGATAGTGGACCTCGAGGCCGTCGAGCGTTAGCAAGTTGTTTCCGTCGGTCTCTGACATCAGTTCTTAAACAGGCGGCTCGATACTTATATCGCTGCTGTAGTCAAAATTGATCGACATCGGATTCATTTCGCCGCCATCGTATTTGACTTCCATCTTTTTCGGTAACCCATCAGTACTACCGATCCAGATCTTAGCCGTAGATGAATACGGAGCAGCCGCATTAGTGGCCGTTTTGTCGCTGTGGTAGCTATAAACATGCATCGAAGCGCCGTCGACCGAATCGTCGCCTTCGTAGTTGACCTCTTTTAGGTTCTTGATGCCTTCTTCATTGAAGAAGTCGCGCATATTCGGAATCTTGTTATCGGCGACGGCACCCGGCATCTTTATCCATCGGCCTGCGGCCTTAACATACATATCTTTGCCGATCATTACAGTTTCGGTCTTTACGCTGCCACTGGGATCAAGAAAATACAGGTGGAATCGGTCGGGTGCAACGTAATCCAGCTTCATATTCAACGAATTCGCGCCGGTGCCCTGCGAGGCTATAGTTTCTCGGAACTTAGGCAACGCGACGAACTTTCTACAAGCCTGAATAACGTCGTCACGAGGATCGCCGCTCGCGGCTGTCGTAGTCGGGCCGGACGTCGTGCCGTTTGACGAGCCGGTATTCGACGTCAGATTTGCCAGCTTGCTCGACAGGCCACAGCCGAGCGTGAACGTCAAACAAAACAGCAGGATGATCGGCAGATTTTTCATAGTGTTTCAGTTGACTGCGTTGTCGGCGGCACCGACGACTCGCGATAAACCTCTTCGGCAAAATGGCAGAGCGAATGATGACTTTCGTTGATCTGAACGAACGGCGGAAACTCGCCCCGGCAGATGTCTTCGACGCGGTAGCAGCGTTCCTGAAACGGACAGCCGGGCGGCAAGTGCGCGACATCGGGCGGAAGTCCCGGTATCTGGTACAGCTCCTTTCCCTGCTCGTGAGCCGGGTCGGGAACACTTCTTAGCAATCCTTTCGTGTACGGATTCGCAGGCTGCGCGAAAAGCTCCTTGGTCGGCGCCTGTTCAAAGATCCGCCCCGCATACATGACGATGATCTTCTCCGTCATACCCGCGACGACGCCAAGGTCGTGCGTGATGAGAATGACGCTCGTGCCCATTCGCGCCTTGAGATCTTTGATCAGCTCGAGGATCTGCGCCTGGATCGTTACATCGAGCGCCGTTGTAGGCTCGTCAGCGATCAACAGTTCCGGGTCGCAGCTCAATGCCATCGCGATCATGACGCGTTGACGCATGCCTCCGGAAAATTCGTGCGGGTAATTGCCGACCCGGATCTCGGCGTCGGGAATGCCGACGGTTTTCAGCATTCGAACAGCGTGATCGTAGGCTTGCTTTTTCGTGTGCCCGAGATGAAGCTCGGTGACCTCCATCAACTGAGTCGAGATCTTCAGGAAGGGGTTGAGCGAGGTCATCGGGTCCTGAAAGATCATCGCCATCCGGCGCCCGCGGATCTTGCGCATCTCGTCCATCGGGACCGCGCAGATATCAATGTCGTCAAACCAGATCTCGCCGCCGACGATCTTTCCCGGAGGCTCAGGGATGAGACGCATAACGGAGAGATTAGTTACCGACTTGCCGCTGCCCGACTCGCCGACGATCCCGAGCGTTTCGCCCTTTTTAAGCTCGAACGACACTCCGTCAACCGCACGGACAACGCCGTCTTCGGTGTTGAAATATGTCTTCAGATCGGTGACGGAAAGTAATGAGCCGTTTTGGGTCATGGTCCGGTTCGATAGTTTAGAGTACAAGCTTTAGCTTGCTTCGTTTTTCGCAGATACCAAGCTAAAGCTTGAACTCAAAACATCAAAACTTACGGGTCTGCGGATCGAGTGCGTCGCGAATGCCGTCGCCTAAGAAATTGAGAGAGAAAAGCGTCAATGCCATCGTTACGGCCGGTGCGATAAGCTGCCACGGAAAGATGGCGATGTTTTTTATGCCGTCCGAAGCAAGACTGCCCCATGACGCATAAGGAGCCTGTACGCCGAGTCCGAGAAACGATAGAAACGCCTCGGTTAGCATAACGCTTGGGATGGTCAGCGTTGCGTAAACGACGACCGGACCAAGTGCATTTGGAATAAGGTGTTTGAAGATGATCCCGATCGCAGAGACGCCGGTCGCACGGGCCGCAAGAACGAATTCCTGATTCTTCAGACTCAATATCTGTCCACGAACGACCCGGGCCATGGTCAGCCAGGACACAAGTCCGAGCGCGAAAAAGAGCAGGAAGATCTGACTCAGGCTTTGATCAAAACTGGCCGTATATTTGTCGGAAAGCCAGCCGCCGAGCGACATAGAGCCGATATTAACAAACGCGCTTCTGATGATGGCCGCAAGGATGATCGCCTCGGCGAGACCGAGCACAAACTTTGCCAGCCACAACGTATAGCCGAAAAGCCGCATCTGCAAAAACTCGACCGCGCCGCGATACAGCGCCACGGCGACCGGCACACCGATGACAATAACGACAAGTCCTGCGACGATCGCCGGCAGTGTCGCGACAAGCGAAGCCGTGTTGGAGCCGCCAAAAACCTTTAACAGAACGATAACGATCAGAATGTAAGGGATGGCGTAGATGATATCGACGATGCGCATCATCACGTTGTCGATCGCACCGCCAAGATAACCTGCGACGGCGCCGTACGTAACGCCGACCGCGAGCGAAACGACAGTCGATATTATGCCGACCATCAACGAAATGCGACCGCCTTGCAGGACCCGTGCGAGAAGATCGCGCCCTGCCTCGTCGGTTCCTAACAGATGCTGCCACGAAGGCGGAAACGAATTGATAAGATCGCCTTGTGCCGGTATGTAATCGGGCCTCAAACCGAGAAGATAGTCGAGCAAAACCGGACCGTTTATTACGGTCAAAAACATCAATGCGACGATCACTAGACCGACGACTGCAAGCCTGTTTTTGAGCAGGCGTCGCCATGCGCTTGCGCCCAGCGATTCGCTGCGGCTTGTTTGCAGGCTAATGAGACCGACCAACGCGAACAGAAAAATGGCGTCAAAGGCGAGGGCTATTGCTATATCCGATCTGTCGGTCCTGACGAGCATCCAAACCGAAATGATCGCGACAACCGCGATCAACGCGTCGGCCACGAGCACACGATGACGGCCGACGAATGACCCGCCGCCATCTATCGCTGCATTTCTGGTCTCGTCATTCATATTTAGTCGTACCTGATGCGCGGGTCCAAAAACCCGTATGAGATATCCACGATCAGGTTGAAAAGCATTACCAGGATCGACAAGAACGCGACAATCCCGATGACCAGCGTGTCATCGCGATTTAGCACTGCCTGGATAAAGATGTTTCCGAGGCCCGGTATCGAAAACACGCGTTCCACGACTACCGTACCCGCCAACAGAGCGGCAAGTGCGGGGCCTGTAAACGACACGACCGGAATGATGCCACCTCGCAGACCGTGTTTGAGAAGTACGGTCCATTCGCTCAGGCCTTTCGCCCTCGCGGTGCGGATATAGTCGGACCGCATCACTTCGAGCATCCCTGCCCGCGTCAGCCGCGCGATATATGCCGCATAGATGGCCGACAGCGTCACGACCGGCAGGATAAGACTCGATACGCCGCCCCAACGAGCCGGCGGCACAAGGTACAAGCCGAGCGCAAAAGCTAGGACGAGTATCGGGCCAAGAACAAAGTTAGGGATCGAAAGACCGAGCATCGCGACCGCCATCGATGCGTAATCGAAAGCTGAATTTTGTTTAAGCGCGGCGATCATGCCGGCAGTCAGTCCGACCATCAGCGCGAGCAAATATGCGAGGATGCCGATCGTGGCCGAGTAAGGCAGATGGCGGCGAATGATCTCGTTGACCGATTGGCCTTGATATTTAAGCGAGTCGCCAAAATCGAGGCACTTAAATTTATAGCCGAGCGTGAATTGAACGCCGTTCGTGGTTGTTTCATCCGCGTCCATCGTCCGACATGTGACGTTGCCGAGCATGCGCGTGTATTGGCGCCAGACAGGTTGGTCAAGCCCGTACTTCTTTTTGATATTTGCCTCGATGGCGGGCGGCAACGGTTTGTCCGAGTCGTAAAAATTTCCGGGCGCGAGACGGATCAGCCACCAGGTGACCGAGACGACGACCAGCGCCATCGGAATGATAATTATCAGCCGCCGGAAGATGAA
>DASXPW010000336.1:0-8897 GCA_036493385.1 Pyrinomonadaceae bacterium | reverse complement strand
GAGTTCGTTCTTTGGGCTTTCAGGCAAGCTGGCTCTGACAGGAGATGGCTCGGACAACAGCATATTCGGTGACTGTCCGCTTACCGCAGCAGGTTTATCAGATTTCGTCGGGTTTGGGACGACTAACTGCTTTGAGGGTAGCGGGCCAGCAGTAGGCTTAAGCGTCACTAAAGCGGCGTTACGGAAAAACAACGGCTGCACCGATACGGATGATAATGCGAACGACTTTACGGTTGGCACGCCAAATCCGCGTAACAGCAGTTCGCCATTTAGTCCCTGTGAGACCGCTACTCCGACACCGACGCCTTCCCCGAGTCCGACTGCAACGCCAACGCCGACCCCCACTCCGACCCCAACACCAACACCTACCCCCACTCCGACGCCGACGCCTACTCCTACGCCGTCGAACAAGTCGCCGTTTGATTTCGACGGTGATCACAAGACGGATCTTTCTGTCTTTCGTCCATCGACGGGAGAGTGGTGGATCAAGCGGAGCCAGACTGGAGTTGTGAATGTGTTTAAGTTCGGACTCTCTACGGATGTGCTTGCACCGGCCGATTACACGGGTGACGGCAAGGCTGACATTGCCTTCTGGAGGCCTTCGACGGGTCAGTGGTTCATCTTAAGAAGCGATGACGGATCTTTCTTTACCATTCCCTTTGGCAGCAATGGAGACATCCCGGCACCGGGAGATTTCGATGGTGACGGCAAGGCCGATGCAGCGGTATTTCGTGCCTCGACCGGTCAGTGGTTCATCAAGAAGACAACCGGAGGGACAGACATCATCCCGTTTGGACGCACGGGAGATGTCCCGACCATCGGAGATTATGACGGAGACGGCAAAGCGGACATTGCCATCTTCCGTCCTGTTGGAAAGAGTCCCGGAGCAGCCGAGTGGTGGCTCAGACGAAGCAGAGACGGTGTGCTTGCATTCCAGTTCGGCATCACAAGCGACAAGGCCATACCGGGTGATTACACAGGTGACGGCAAGACGGATGTGGCTGTCTACCGCCCCGGAGCATCATCGACCTGGTATGTCTTAAGAAGCGAGAACTTTACATACTTCTCGTTCCCGTTCGGCACGACCAGTGATGTTCCTGTGCTTGGCGATTACGACAACGACGGTAAATGGGATGCTTCTGTGTTCAGGCCTTCGAGTGCCACATGGTTCATAAAACAGACCGGCGGCGGAGGCACATCGATAGTCCCGTTCGGACTTTCGACCGACAAGCCCGTCCCACATGCCTTTGTCGGAAATTGATCGATAAGAAAGATCGATCGGTAAATTATCGAGGATGTCTAAAGAAGTTGTTTTTCTGTGTCTTCGTTCTGTGAATTCTGTGTTCAATTCTTGAAATCACTAAGAAACTACCACAGAATGCACAGCCGAAAACGAAAAGACACAGATCGAACCCGACTTTTTAGACATCCTCTTTTTATCAGATCGTCAACAGAGTCGAACTGAGCCGGATTCGCATTTAGGAGGTTTAGCGAAGAAGTTAGTGCCGCCTTTTAGGTTTCCGGTGCGACCTTTTTGGCTCGCGTCGAGACTCGTTACGAAACAGGAAGGAACGATTTTATATTGACACGCATGATATGATCATATCGGACAGCGGTATGTGCGTTGCACGTGCGGCTGAGTTCTTTGACAATTTTCCAGAGGTGGAAAAGCTGGTGAACATGCGATCCGGAGGCGAGAAACTTGTCCCACGGAAGATCAGCGTTTTCGGGCGGTGTGCGATGGCACGCGAAGGGCATTAAACTCCGTGTTTTCTGTGGCTTACCGGTCCCGATAGCCGATAGCGGCGGAGAAGCGAAAAGTTTTTCGTCGCTGCGGTTTCCGCTTCAAAGATCGCAAACTGTTGGATCTGCAAGGCTTACCCGATCTTCCGTATTACAGTGCCGTACACTGTTAAGACAACTGCCGACACAGTTATTACACCGTCGCGCAGTTGTGTGACAACAGCGTGAATTCGTAATACAGGCTTGCGGCGACGCCTCGCAGTGTTTCATCGGGCGCGAAAAAGCCGCCATCGAGGTTAATTGACGCCAAAAAGGATATCCATCGTCAACTGATCGAGCCGCTCGTATTGCAAGCCCTTTGAGGCGATCTCATGCCGATCGAATTCGGACGAAAGCAGAGCAGTCGACGCATCAGCGCTGAATTTTCCGATCGAGCTGTTTCCATTTGAAAATTCCGACAAAATTTCACTTATCTCGGCGTTTTCGTTCCACTGCTCGGCCTTGTCTTTCAATATCAGATATGTCCGCATGCAGCCGCGTGCGAAATCTTTGACACCGTCATAGTCCTCCGTACGGTACGCGTGAGCGTCAAAGTGGCGCGGCCCTTGATAGCCGACATCTTCGAGAAACTTGACCAGCCAGAATGCCGATTTTGGCGCGGCCGAGCCGAACCGCAGGTCCTGGTCATATCTTCCCGGCACCTGATCATTTAGGTCGATGTGAAATAATTTGCCCGCCTCCCAGGCTTGAGCGACCGAGTGCATCATATTCAGCCCGGACATCTGTTCGTGAGCAACTTCCGGATTCACGCCGACCATTTCCTTGTGGTCGAGCGTCTCGATGAACGCGAGATACGAACCCGTTGTCGGAAAATAAATATCGGCACGCGGCTCGTTGGGTTTTGCTTCGAGCGCAAAACGGTACCCGTAACCTTGCGAGATGTTGTATTCGCAGAGATAATTCATCGCTTCGCGAAAGCGTTTGATCGCGTCATCGGGCCTGCGGCAGGCATCGGTCTCGACGCCCTCGCGGCCGCCCCAGAGCACAAAGGTCTCGGCGCTAAATTCGGCGCCAAGGTCCATCGCCCGCATTGTTTTTTGCAAAGCATAGCGGCGGACCTGCGGATCGTTTGCCGTAAACGCTCCGTCACGAAAGACAGGCTCGTAGAACAGATTTACTGTGGCCATTGGCACAACGATCCCATTCTCGCCGCACGCGTCGCGAAACTCGGCGACTATCTTGTCCCGCTCTTGCGGCGCCGCGTCGATCGGCACCAGATCGTTGTCGTGAAAATTGACGCCCCACGCGCCGACCTCAGCAAGGAGCCTCACCAGATCGACCGGCGGCATCTTTGGCCGAACCTGCATGCCAAACGGGTCGGCTCCGCGGTTCCCGACCGTCCATAGGCCAAAGCTGAATTTGTGTTCGCGTTTCGGCGTGTATTTGTTGTCTGTCATCAAATTTCCCTCTCACTTTTCGACACGATCTCCGTTACTGGTCTTAACGCATTGTATAGCAATCGATATGCGGCGTAATTCCGATCCAGGACCTTGGCGGAATCTCTGTCCGGCTCGAGCCGTCTCGACACGCGTATCGCCTGCTCGCAGGCTTCGTCGACCGACTTCCACGCGCCCGCGCCAACGCCGGCAAGGATCGCGGCACCGAACGCCGCGCCTTCGTCGACATCGATCAGCTCGACAGGATGCTTATACACGTCGGCCTGGATCTGCTGCCAGAGCGCCGACCGAGCGCCGCCGCCGCCTAACCGAACCGCGCCGATCGCCGCGCCAAGCTCGTGAAATATCTCGATCGAATCTCGCAGGCTAAATGCGACGCCTTCCAAAACCGCCCGCGTCAGATGCACGTGCGTGTGACTCGCCGTCAGGCCGACAAAGGCCGCCCTCGCCGTCGGATCGAGATACGGAGCCCGCTCGCCCATCAGATACGGGAGCCAGATCACGCCGTTAGATCCGACAGGAGCTCTTTCAGCTTCGCGCGTGAGATCATCATAGCTGCGGCCGTTTCCAAAATTATTTCTAAACCATTGCAGGCTCAAGCCAGCGCTAAGCGTGACACCTGTGTTATGCCAGCGATCGGGCACGGCGTGACACAGCGTGTGGATTCGCCCTTTCGGGTCGAACGCCGGCTGCGCAGTGACGACAAATATCACTCCCGACGTGCCGATCGTCGCGCTTGCCATTCCTGGCCGCACGATCCCCATCCCGACCGCGCCAGCCGCGTTGTCACCGGCCCCGGCAATGATCGGCGTGCCTGCCCGCAAGCCTGTCGCCGCTGCGCCGTCGCGCGACACCGTGCCCGTTATCTCGATCGACTCATAGACCTTCGGCATCAGCTCCTCGCCGATGTCAAACGCGGCGAGCATCTCCTCGGACCATCGTCGATTTCGAACATCGAAAAGAAGCGTGCCCGATGCGTCCGCAACATCGCTCGCCTTATCGCCTGAGAGCCTCAAACGAATATAGTCCTTCGGCAGCAGAACGCTTCGGACGCGTCGCCACAGCTCGGGTTCGTGCTCGCGCACCCACAGCAGCTTTGGCAGTGTAAAACCCGTGATGGCCGGATTTGCAACCAGCTCGACGACCTCTGCCGCTCCGAGTGTTTCGTTTATCCGCCGACATTGATCCTCTGTCCGCTGATCGCACCAGAGCAGCGCCGGCCGCAGAACGGTATCCGCATCGTCGAGCAAAACCGAACCGTGCATCTGGCCCGAAAGCCCGATCGCGGCAATTTCATCCGCCACAACGCCGCCATCGATCACCGATCTTATGGCATCGCAAACGGCACGCCACCAATCTTGCGGGTCTTGCTCCGCCCAGCCGATCTCCGGCGACGAGAAAGGCGCATGATCGGCGCTCGCCGTCGCGACCACCGAGCCTCGCACGTCGATCACAACCGCGCGCGACCCACCCGTGCCGATGTCTATTCCTAAAAACGACATGCCTGATCTCTATTTTTCCTCACACGCGTCAAACAGTCGAACGCATAAGTAAATTGATATAGCCGGCGATTGATGCGAACATACAATTTTTACGCGCAAGATCAGATGTACTGTCGCCTGCGAGACAGACCGCGAAACTAAGACGAACTACCCGAGGCGAGCGCGAATTTTATTGTCTCACCCGTCAATATTCAAGCATGACAAGATCGATCTCAAGCCTGATGCTGATCCTCAGCATTGCATTAACAATGAATGTGCGGACGCAAACCGTAAATGACCTCGCCGCCGCAACTCGCGGCTTGATGCCCGTGCCCGCAAGCGTCAGTTGGAAGGCGGGACGCCTGCCTCTTACCAAAACATTCAATATCGCGCTTACCGGACAAACCGACGACCGCTTGAGCGCTTACGCCTCGCGCGCGCTGCGCCGGCTTGAGCGGCGAACGGTGATCGAACTGCCGCATGAATTTTCTTCCGACCCGACGGGCGCCGCCCTCGCCGTCGAAACGCGCTCGACCGGCAACGCTGTTCCCAAACTTGGCGACGACGAATCTTACACGTTGGAGGTCACTTCCCAGCAGGCAAAATTGACCGCCCCGACGACGGTCGGCGCCATGCGCGGGCTTGAGACCTTCCTTCAGCTTCTCGAGTCGGACAAAGACGGCTTCTACTTCCCGGCGGTTTCGATCTCAGACCAGCCGCGATTTGTTTGGCGTGGCCTGCTCATCGATTCCGGGCGACATTTTCAACCCGTTGAGGTCATTAAGCGTAATCTCGACGCGATGGCCGCCGTTAAGCTCAACGTGCTTCATTGGCACCTCACCGAAGACCAGGGCTTTCGCGTCGAGAGTAAAAAGCTTCCCGAGCTCGCTCGCGAGGGCTCCGACGGGCTGTTTTACACGCAGGATGATGTCCGCGAGATCATTCGCTACGCGGCCGACCGAGGAATTCGTGTCGTACCGGAATTTGATATGCCCGGTCACGCGACGAGCTGGCTGGTCAGCCATCCTGAGATCGCCAGCGGTACCGGGCCATTCAAGCTTGAGCGCCTGCCGGGCATTTTCGACCCGACGATGGACCCGACCGATGAGAAAACTTACAAGCTGCTAAAAGTTTTCTTTAAGGAAATGTCGTCACTCTTTCCCGACGCTTACATGCACATCGGCGGTGACGAAAACAAAGGTAAACAGTGGGATGCCAACCCGGAAATTCAGGCCTTCATGAAAAAGAACGGCCTCAAGAGCAATCACGAGCTTCAGACCTACTTCAATAAACGCATCCTCAAGCTCCTCGAGCACGACGGAAAAATAATGATGGGCTGGGACGAGATCTTTCAACCCGACCTGCCAAAGGATGTGGTCATCCATTCGTGGCGCGGGCAAAAGGCGCTCGCCGAAGCCGCTAAACAGGGCTAC
This sequence comes from Pyrinomonadaceae bacterium, assembly GCA_036493385.1. Lineage (GTDB taxonomy): Bacteria > Acidobacteriota > Blastocatellia > Pyrinomonadales > Pyrinomonadaceae > OLB17. The sequence goes on along the minus strand of DASXPW010000336.1, from coordinate 2,783 downwards.
CAGGGCGTACTCTCAAATGGGTATTACATTGACCTGATGTTCTCCGCGTCGCGCCATTATGTGGTCGATCCCCTTCCTGCCAACACCGACCTCACACCCGACGAGCAGAAACGAATTCTCGGCGGCGAGGCCACGATGTGGAGCGAATGGGTCTCGCCCGAGACCATCGATGCGCGCATCTGGCCGCGAACGGCCGCCATCGCGGAACGGCTCTGGTCGCCGCGAACCGTGACCGACATTGACGATATGTATCGCCGTCTCGACATCGTCGACCGCGAACTTGAAAACCTCGGCCTGACGCAGCGAAAAAATCAATTGATGATGCTTCGGCGGCTGGCCGGACGTGACGATGTCGCATCGCTGGCGGCCCTCGTTTCAGTCATCGAACCGGTAAAAGAATATCGCCGCTATCAGCTTCGGCCGCAGGACATGTTGTCGCCGCTCACAGGGCTTATTGACGCTGCACAGGCCGACGCGCCCGCCGCCCGCGAGTTTAACCGCGCGGTTGACGAGATGCTCGCAGGCAAAGATCGCGACGCGAATTCGGCAAAGCTGCGTGCAATGTTAAGCGGCTGGCGCTCGTCTCAGGCCGACCTCGAGGCGGTCATGGGCAATTCACCATCGCTTGCCGAGGCCCGGTCGCTTGCGGTTGATTTCGCCGATCTGCAGCGGATCGCGCTCGATGCGCTCGACGCTCACACGACTCGTGACGCCGCGTGGCGCGATGCTAGTCTTCGGCGGCTCAGCGAGATCGCAAAGCCCAAGGCCGCGATCGAGATCATGATCGTTGCCGGCGTCAAGAAGCTTGTAACGGCGGCGTCCGCAGAGTGAACAAGATGAATGAGGCGCTGGTTGGCATCGATATCGGCGGCACCAAGATCGCGATCGCGCTCGCCGACCTTGACGGTGGTCTGCTCGCCCGCCGGCGAATACCAACGCGGCCCGAACTCGGGCCGAACGTCGCCTTTGACAACATCTGTCTCTCGGTCCAGGAAATGGCGTCCGAGCTCGACTCCCGCGTGACGGCGATCGGCGTAGGTTGCCCCGGTCCGCTCGACGTCGCATACGGCCTCGTTCTCTCGCCGGCAAATCTCCGCACCTGGAACCGTTTCCCGATCGTCGAAAATCTGCACACGCATTTCGGCGTTCGGATCGTTTTTGACAACGACGCCAACGTCGCGGCGCTCGGCGAATGTATCTACGGCGCGGGCCGGGGCTTTGCAAACGTTTTCTACGTCACCATTTCTACCGGCATCGGCGGCGGAATTGTCTTGAGCGGAGAGCTTTATCACGGTGTCGCTAATGGCGCGGGCGAGCTAGGACATTCGATCGTCAAACCCGATGGAATTCGCTGCAATTGCGGCTCGATCGGCTGTCTTGAGACCATTTGTTCCGGCACGCATATCGCGCGGAGGGTCAAAGAATGTATCGACAGCGGCAGACCGACCTTGCTTCGCGATCTGGTAGAGGATGCGGGCGAGCCGTCGGCTAAGACGCTGATCGACGCCGTCAGACAAAATGATCATGCCGCTTGCGATCTGTGGGATGAGACCTGTCGCTATCTGGCCCTCGGTCTCGGTAATGTGATCACGATCCTGGCTCCGGATGTGCTGATCATTGGCGGCGGCATTTCGGCGGCCGGCGATCTGCTGCTCGACCCGCTGCGCGAACTCGTCCCGACGTTTGTCTCAATGGTCCCGCCCGAATGTATAAACATCATTCCCGCCGCGCTCGGCGAGGACAGCGGCCTCTGCGGCGCCGTCGCTCTTGCGAGATCGGCTGATATGTGTCGCTCTAGTTCACGCTCGTGAGCGCGCTCTTTCACCAAATATAAAAACCTCCGGAAACCCAAATCGGGCACATCCGGAGGTCATCAGATCTAAGTTAGATCCAAACTAAAACTACCAGCGGTTTTTGCCGCCGCCGTAGCCACCACCGCCGCCATAGCCGCCACCGCCGCCGCCATAATTGCCGCGGCCGCCACCGCCGTTGCTGCGTTTCTCCTGCGGCTTGGCTTCGTTGACCTTGAGCGCGCGTCCGTCGATCTCTTTGCCGTTAAGCGCGGCGATCGCAGCGTTCGCTTCTTCGGTCGACGACATCTCGACAAAACCGAAACCGCGCGAGCGGCCGGTTTCGCGGTCCTCGATGATATTGGCCGACTGGACAGTGCCCGACTCGCCAAACATCTGTTCGAGATCGCTGGTTGAAGTGTTGAAGGAAAGATTTCCTACGTAAAGTTTCGTTGACATTTTAAAGTTTTTCCTTTTTCCCGCCTCTGTGGGGGGAATGTTATAGAAGTATCGAGATCGACTTGGCTTCGAAGAAAAACGGTATGCAACGAAGGTCCGGTTTCGGATGCTCAAAAACTGCAAGAGCGACTTCTGCGACTATTAAATAAACCTGCTCTTTTGAACTATCCGTTAAACCGTCTTTGACGAGCGAACCGCACGTTTGCGGCACACGAAGAGTAGGACTACCTGTCTAAGATGCACTATTTGGCTGATAATTGCAAACTATTTTGGGATCGGAAGCGTAAACGCTATTCTTTCGCAGCATCCCAGCCGTATTTGCCGCCTCTGTCTTGTCCGCTGCCTGTTAAGGTCAGGCCGTCGGCAGAGAACGCTCCGCTATCTCGTCCTAACGACCACGAAGGCATATCCGGAGCGAGTTTGACTACCTTGGTTTCCTGAAACGAGACCTCTCTCGCGCCGGCGTCGAGGGTGCCCTCAAAAAGCACCACGGTGCCTTCTTTTGTTAACGTGCCGTAAAATTTATCTCCGTCA
>DASXPW010000335.1:0-3553 GCA_036493385.1 Pyrinomonadaceae bacterium | reverse complement strand
CTCGACAACCTGGATCTTGTAATCGCCGGCGCGCGTTGGTGTGATCTCGCGTCGGTTGTTGCACGAAGCGTCGGAGTCGCCGACGTCTTCGCCGGACGGTCCCTGAATATAGATCGTGATGTCATGTCGGTCGCCGACCTGCTCGGTGCTTAGCGTCTGACCGCGGCGGACGCGAATGACAAAATTGCGCTTGCCGCGATAGCCGTTCAATGTTCCTGAGACTATGGCGCGCGTGGCTCCGCGGCGAAAGGTGATGCGTGTCAATCGCTGGGCCGAAATCGACAAAGCCGATAAAAACAAAAAGAAGAGCGATACCGCAACGACGAGCAATTTTTTCACTATGTTTGCCTCAACAATATTGGGCTAAAGCCCAATGCTCTTTTGGATACTTTTCCTCTAGCTAAAGCTGGAGGCAATTGAAGAAGGAGAAGAAAAACAGCCGCGTTCCGACTGCAGTGTCGGCTATTTCTCCGGCTTAAAAGGAAGCGGCGGAGGTTCCTGACCTTCGGGCGGCGGCTCACGATTCAATCCATTATAAATGCCGATGATCTGGTTGACCCACTCATTTGCGGTGTCGTTCTCGGGGTCGTATTTTAGCGCCCGGCGATAGTCGCCCAATGCGGAGGCGTATTGACGAGCTCCGGTCAAAGCGGTCGCGCGTTTGAGATATGCCTCGGCCAACGCGTCTTTTGTGGGTTTGTCGTCCGGTTTGGCCTTCAGCGCTTTTTCGGCCGACGCGATCCCCGAGTCGAATGCCTTTGTGTCGATCGGGTCGCCGCTTTGCGTCCATTTTGTGCGGCCGGTGTTGCTCGGTATCGGCGGAGTGGCGTTTTCCGTCGTGTGGGCCGTAACCGTCTCGGTCTTTTCGGAACGCTGCGCGGCATTTGCCGAGGCGTTGGTGTTGACCACCGGTTTCGGCGAGCTGTCGCAGGCCATCAGGAGCACGGCAGCTGCAAGAATGAGCGCGTTTTTCATATTCATCGCTTATCGATATATGGCCGAGCCTGCACGATATAGAGCCGGCCATTCATCATGCCCCATTCTATGTCCTGGTCGCGTTTGCCGCCAAAAACTGTCTTGATATAGTCGGCTGACCGCACGAGGTTTCGCACCACCGCATCGCTCAAAACACGTCGCTTGCTTGTAAACGGCACCTCCTTTAAGCCGCCGTGAACATCCGCCACGAACATAGTTTCCTGGTCAGAGCGTGTCAGCACCTGGACCGAGTTCGATTTTGGAGTAAAAAGTACTTGTTCAGGGATCGCCTTTTTCCCTTCGCTGCCAACGCTCGACCCGATGCCCTCAGAAGTAACAGCGATGTTATGGCCAAAGGTCGCACTGATATAGACGGCGCCTTTGTTTAGACCGTCGTACGGATCTTTTGTGATCATCACGCCGCCGTCGTCCATCTTGACGCCGACCTGGATCAGCACGCCCATGTTCGTGTTGTCATGATCGACGAAATTACGCTCGCAGGCCTCATATGCTTTGAAATTCCAGACGGATGCCCAGACGGTCTTGACGGCTTCGATGATCTTGTCGGTGTCGGTCACATTCTCGACGCTTGTATAGAGACCGGCACCGCTGAAGTTACCCGTGTCCTCGGCGTTGGACGAGCTACGAACATACACCGGCCGGCCGCCGAGATAGGTTTTCCATTTGGCGACGATCTCGGCGCGCAGCTTATCGTCGAATGTCCCGTTCTGAATAGACTTCCGGAATTCATCCAGCTTCTTTCGACGGACAGACGGGTTATGGACGAAGTCCTGATCGTCCATCAGCTTGTCGATCACGTCGAAGAGGCCGTTCGACTGCATGAACTGCCGATAATAAACAAACGGGATCGCAAAGCCCGGCGGCACTACGAACGATCGTGGCCGTGAGTGAATGATCTCGCCCAGATTGGCGGCCTTTGAACCGTAGATGATACTGTCGCGGGCCCGCATCTGAGAAAGCGACGCGAGTTTTGTGACCTTGAGATCAGACGGCGGCGAGCGAAATTGATCACGGCCGTAAACCGTCGGAGCGATCTTTGTTTTGTCGTCGAGACACTCTTTGAGGCACGGCTCATATTTATAGCCTGTAAGAGTCGTCTCAATCTTGAACCAGTGGCCATCGAACTGCCGAAACAGCTCGTTAGCGTTTTTGATGTAGGCGTTCGGTATGTTCCAACCCTTTGCGAGCAAGTTGATATGCGACAGCGGCGAGGTCGGCTGCGAGATGATGATCCCGGCGACGGGCGGCAGGTCGAGCGGAACTTCCTTCAAAACGACGATCTCGTTATAGCCGATCTCAACCGAATCGTCGAGCTTGTCGATCACGTGAATTCGGCCGACGCCCTTGGCCACGTTGAGCGCAAGATACTCTTGATTTTTTTGAATGTCGTCGGCGGTAACGATCGGGATATTAAGGTTTGCGGAGGCGTCGTCCTGTCGCGTGGAATTTGGCTTGAAAGAGATATCAGCAAAGAACGATCTTTTTATTGTTGAGTAGGTCTCGCTGATAATCTGCGGCGTAGCGAGGTCGCCTTCCCAAAACTCGAATGTAAACTTACTAACGGGCGACTGCCAGGCGATCGTCCCGACGATGAGGCGGCGGTTATTGTTCGTGTAGACGTCTTTGAAAAAATCTTCGCCACGTTTAAGCGAGAGGTATTGCGCGTTTGCAAAGTCCTGATGAAACCGGAACTCTTGCGAGTTTACGTAGTAGATCTTGTCGTTGGCCGAGCGGTCGATGACAAACATCACGTGCGGCAGGGCGTACGGCGTTTTGGCGTTGTAGACTCGGGCCAAGAGATCGAAATCCGCCTGACTCTCGATCGAAGGCAGAAACCGTTTTGCCGCCGTGTCGCCAGCGACACTCTCAATGACAGCCTTTGAGGGCAACGGCTTTCGCGGCGTCTGGGCAAACGCAGGCAGGATAAGCGCGCCCATCGCCAATATGATCCCGGCTAGTTGTCGCGGTTTCCAGTGATGCTTCATCTCGTGTTGGGAGAGCTTATTGATCTGCCTAAAAATTTTTGACGCAGCTCATTTCGGTCGGTAGGCCGATCGACCGAGACATCAAGGTCCCGCAAAATGCCGTCGCTTAAACCGTAGATCAGGCCGTGAACCGTGACGCTCTGCCCGCGGCTCCACGCGTCCTCGAGCGGCGTCGTTTCGCAGACGTTTATAACCTGTTCGATGACGTTGAGCTCGCAAAGTTTGTCGAGCCGCGCCTTTTCGTCGAGCTGCGTCAAAATGTCGCCATAGAGCCGAGCACTGTCCTGAATATGCCGCAACCAGTTGTCTATGAGGCCGTGCCGCTTACCGTCCATCGCCGCTTGCACGCCGCCGCAGCCGTAATGCCCCGTCACGATAATATCCGTCACCTCGAGCACCTCAACGGCGAACTGGATCACCGACAGGCAATTCATATCAGTATGCGTGACGATGTTCGCGATGTTTCGATGGACAAATATCTCGCCGGGCTGCAGGCCGACGATGGTGTTCGCGGCTACACGGCTGTCGGAACATCCGATCCAGAGGTACTCGGGTGACTGCTGCTTCGCAAG
>DASXPW010000334.1:0-7518 GCA_036493385.1 Pyrinomonadaceae bacterium | reverse complement strand
GCCGGCCATTCCACTCGACGGACGTAACGATATTGTCAAAGAAAAATTTAGCACCGTGCCGTTGAGAATCTTGTTGAAGAAAATCGGCTAGCCGACCATATCCCTCAGGTATCCGGTGCGAAGTCATTCCATTTATTGACTCCTCGGCGTCCTGGGTCTCGATAAGTCCATAGATACCTACCTTTTTCGGTTCAGCCGCATGAAAGCCTGAGACGAATCGCTTTGTCCACTCTTTTTCCCTCTCCGAAATTCCGGCCGCTTCGGGAAGACCCAAAAAATCTTGAAATGAAACGTCCGGTCTATGTCGGTCGGCATACGCTCGGGCAATTTCCCAAAGTCTGTTCACGCTTCCCGGCGGCTCGTCGTTCGACGGGACAAGCTCGCCACGCATATTTACAAGCCAGGGGTTTCCTCCCGTTTCGACGACGCTCAGCGCGGCTTCCCTTGCGAGATCGATGATCTCGGGAGGATCGCCGTGAACAAACTCAGCCCCAAGCTCGATCGGGGCAGCGACACGCTCGTCATAGATCGTGTGCACACGCCCGCCGATCCGGTCGCGAGCCTCGAGCACGATCGTATCGACGCCGGCTGCGCTCAGTTCCTTGGCAGCCGCAAGGCCAGCTACGCCCGCGCCCGCAACAATGACTTCCATTCTTTGATATTAACGATTTCTGCCTCGTGCGCTAAGTAATTTGTCGATCCGAACCGAAACGTACCCTTTCGCTTGAAGCCATTTGAGTAGATCGGCGAGGCGATCATAGAACTTGTCTGTCCTCGCAGGATCGGTACCGGTGTGGAGCAGCAAGATAAACCCATTCAGGCCAGCCGGATCCTTGGATTCATACCCCGTGATCGAATCAAAAATTTCCTGGCTCGAGCGGTACGCCGTCATGTCGGGCGTCGTGTAATCGGCGTTTGATCGCGTCCCATGCGTAAAATTGACAAGCGTCAAACCTAGCGAGCCAGTCCAGTCAGCGATCTCACGATTGTGCCACTCAAACGGAGGCAGAAAGTAACGCGCGCTCATCTTGGATATGTCGAACCGCTTCATCGCGGCATAGTTTTCGTTGAGATCCGCCTCAAATTGCGTATGGCTCACGAGTGTCTTTGAGCGGTCGTTCCAGTCTGCGTACAACAGATGAGCGTTAGAGTGCGGCCCGAGATAATGGCCCGCTCTCTTGAGCCGCCTGATCTCGGCCGCGAATCGTTGATCTCGATAAAATCGACCAGTAAAGAAAAACGAGGCCTTGGCGTGATAGCGATCCAGCGATCTTCGGATCGTTGAAAGTCCGTCGCCAAATTCGTCGCCCGTGAAGACGATCGCAAGCCGCCTTTTATTTTTCGGTCCACGAACGATGGCACCTTCGTCATAGGTAAACGACGGATTCGTCGTTGCTTTTGTACTCGAAGTTGATGTTTTACGTGAAGTGCCGCTTAACGCTGCCATCAGTAGGATCGCGTCCGCGGTGCCATCCATCGTGGGCTCGTTTGTCGCGTAGTCACCGACGTCGTCATGATAGACGACCTTATCGGTCTGAAATTCACCAAATTCGTCGGGTAGGTTCAGGCGCAGACCGACCAGTCCCGAATAAGTTTTCGAATCGATCGGACCGTCGACAAGACCACCTGGTACCTGCTTTTTGAGCAGTTGAACGATCGGCAAATGGACGTCCTCAGGATATTCACCTGTGCGGGGAATCATGGTGAACATCGATGTTCCCCAGGGATTTCGGCCAAGCAGCCAATCCCAGTGCCCGAGCATTGATTTGTGGTAGCGAAGATCGCCGGTCATTCTTTCATAGAGCATCACCTGCGTGACATACGCGACCACTAAATTGTTTGAACACCACAGAAACGGGACGCCAACTCCGTATGGGTTCGTTTTACCCCGAGCAAAGATGCGTTCAATGCCGTCGCGATAGTATGTCGCAACTTCCCTTTTCGTCCGGCCGTCAGCGATCCCGTAAAGCTCATAGTGCCCTATATTTGTGAACGGATACCTCTCGTAGTGCCTCGACATTTGCTCGCCCATATCGGATGACTCATACTGCATCCACGACGTCGCGCCAATTATCCGGGCATATCGTTTAGCGTCAGCGAGATACGTCGGCTGTTTTAATGCTTTGTATAACTCGGCCGCGGCCCATTCCATGTCGTCGGCCCATGTGTCTTCGTTATATCGATAAGGAGCGCCGAAAGAGTTTCCCTGCTGATAACCCTCCTGCTTCTGGCCCATCGCATAGAGTTCAAGGGCTGCCTTTAGACAGCGTTCGGCAAAGGCATCATCATGGAGATCGTCTTTCCAGATCCGATAGGCCATCGCCATCGCTGCTGCTGACCGTCCCGCAACATTGGCGACACCGGTAGAGCCGCTTTTCCATTTTCCAAGGCCTTGCGGCTTGCCATCCGCGAAATACACGGGCCGGTAGCTGTTCGGTCCCCAGCCATAGTCGGCCGGATCGTTCTGCGGAAGCCTGAACCCCCGATGGTCACGGTCGTCAGCGACCTGGTGAAAGAGCTGATCTGGCGCCGGATGAAGCTTGAAGATCCAGTCGAGGCCCCACTTTGCCTCATCCAAAACGTCCGGAATGCCGTTAGGTTTTTCGGCGCCGAGAGCATCGACTTTGTCCGCGAACTTGTCCTTTTCCAGATCATAGGCAAGCAGCATCCGAGCCGTCGCATTGCTCGCGGTGATCAGATATTTAAGTTGATCGCCGGCGTCATGCCATCCACCGGTTGCGTCTATGACCGTTCCGTCCGGCATTGGACCATAAAGGGTTTTGCCGTCCTTCTGGTGACAAAACGTGCCCAGATATGGATTGTAGCCGCATCGCTGCTGCCGCATGAAGAAAAGCAGATCTTCCTGATAAAACGGATATTCTCCGATCTTAAAAATCGGCGATGCGGCGGTTTCACCGTCGAGGTTGACACGATAGGTGCCGGGTTTTCGCAGGTTGCCAAAGTCGGCCGAGTAATAAAAGCCAAACTTTCCTCCCCAGTCGCCGGGCGGCAGGGCTGAGAGCGTGCCCTTGAAAGCGAGTTTATTTCCGGCAACATCTCGAACCGTAAATCCGCCGTCCAAAACGCGTTCGGACATTACGATCGCGGTCTTAGCATCGGTTGCGAGATAGCCCGCCTGGTTCACTCGAACAAATACCTGCTGGCACAGAATGGGCAAACAGGCAAAGGCGACGGCCAGCACTACTTTGACACTCCTACCCAGAAAAGCTAAGATAACCATTTTGCTATCAGCCTAAAGCCAAATCTCTACTTCAACAGGAGTCACATAAAACCTTGAGTCACGGAAATTTTTTATTTACGTCCGAGTCGGTAACCGAAGGTCATCCAGATAAAATTGCAGACCAGATTTCAGACGCCGTATTAGATGCGATCCTAAGCCAGGATCCGACCGGTCGAGTCGCCTGCGAGACCTTGGTTACAACGGGTTTAGCAGTCATTGCCGGCGAGATCACGACGACCGCAAAGATCAATTATAAGCAGATCGTCCGCGATACGATACAGGAGATCGGATACGACGACGCTTCGTTCGGTTATGACGCCAATACCTGCAGCGTGATCGATGCGGTTGGGACCCAGTCTCCTGACATCGCTCAAGGGGTAGATACTGGCGGGGCTGGAGATCAGGGCCTGATGTTTGGATTCGCGTGTAACGAAACTCCGGAGCTGATGCCGTTACCGATACAAATGGCTCATAATCTCACGAAAAAGCTCTCGGATGTGCGGCGCAGCGGCGAGTTGAAGTACCTCCGCCCCGACGGCAAATCGCAGGTCACGATCGAATATCGCGACGGACGACCATTTCGGGTCGAAGCCATTGTTATTTCGACGCAGCACTCTGATGACGTGACGACCGAACAGCTTCGCAAAGATGTTACCGAAAAAGTTATCAAATCCACCGTCCCCGCTGACCTTCTCGACGAAAATACCAAGTTTCACATCAACCCGACGGGACGCTTTGTTATCGGAGGCCCGATGGGAGACGCTGGCGTAACTGGCCGCAAGATAATTGTTGACACATATGGGGGTTACGCCCCGCATGGCGGCGGTGCTTTCTCGGGCAAAGACCCGACGAAGGTCGATCGTTCGGCGGCTTACATGGCTCGATATATCGCGAAAAATATCGTCGCGGCGGGATTGGCCGAGAAATGCACGGTCCAGCTCGCGTATGCGATCGGTGTCGCTGAGCCGGTTTCGGTCTACATCGACACGCACGGCACCGGACGCGTCGATGAGGACAAGTTGGCCGAGGCAGTTCGCAAGAATTTCCAGCTGACGCCAAAAGGGATCATCGAGACGCTGAACCTTCGTCGCCCCATCTTTAAGCAGACGGCCCGCTTCGGCCATTTTGGCCGCGCCAACGAAGAATTTACGTGGGAAAAGACTGATAAAGCCGACGCCCTGATGGGTGCGCTAAGCAACGCAACTTCGGTCTAGCTGAAACGCGGACACTCTTGTCCGCAATGTCGCGAAGCGACGTCAAAATCTTAATTGGTAGATTGCCAAAGGCAATCCTGCGGACAAGAGTGTCCGCGTTCCGAATTATGGCACAAGAATCATTATCATTGCAGTACGACATCAAGGACATCAATCTGGCGCCTCAGGGCAAGCAGCGCATTGAGTGGGCTGACCGCGAAATGCCGGTGCTGCGGCTTATTCGCGAGCGTTTTGAACGGGAAAAGCCGCTTGTCGGCGTCAAGCTCGTCGCCTGCGCTCATATCACGACCGAGACGGCCAATCTGGCCCGGGCGCTGCAGGCCGGCGGGGTCGACGCGACACTGATCGCCTCGAATCCGCTCTCGACGCAGGACGATGTCGCGGCCTCGCTGGTCGCGGACTGGGGCATCCCCGTCATGGCGATAAAGGGTGAGTCTACAGATACTTACGTCCGCCATGTTAAGGCCGCACTTGAGACAAATCCGAATATGATCATCGACGACGGATCCGACGTCGTCGCGACGATGATCAAGGAGAAGCCCGAACTCATCTCGAATCTGATCGGTACGACCGAAGAAACGACGACGGGAATCGTGCGGCTCAAAGCAATGGTCAAGGCCGGCGTTCTGACCTTCCCTTCCATCGCGGTCAACGACGCTCAGACGAAGCATTTCTTTGATAATCGCTACGGGACCGGCCAATCGACGCTTGACGGCGTGATCCGCGCGACGAATATCCTGTTGGCAGGAAAGACTTTAGTCGTCGTCGGCTATGGCTGGTGCGGAAAAGGCGTGGCGATGCGCGGCCGCGGAATGGGTGCAAATGTTGTCGTGACCGAGATCGACCCAGTCAAGGCGATCGAGGCCGTTATGGACGGTTTTCGCGTGCTTCCGATGAAGGAGGCGGCAAAGGTCGGCGATTTCTTTATAACCGTCACGGGCAACCGCCATGTCATTGATAGAGAACACTTTGCGGTGATGAAGGACGGCGCGATCGTGGCCAACAGCGGCCATTTCGACCTCGAGCTTAATCTCGATGCTCTTAGAGAAATGTCGGAGCCGGCCGTCGCGCGGCGCCCGATGGTCGAGGAATACCGCGATAAGGACGGCAAAAAGAGCGTGATCGTGCTCGGCGAAGGCCGCCTGATCAACCTTGCCGCGGCCGAGGGCCACCCGGCGAGCGTAATGGATATGTCCTTTGCCAACCAGGCTTTATCGGCGGAATTTCTAGTAAAACATAAGGGCGAGTTAGCCGCCGGTGTCCACGTTCTGCCGCCGGAGGTCGATCAGGAGATAGCCAGCCTCAAACTTCATGCAATGGGTGTGAATATCGACACCCTAACGCCCGAAATGCTCGAATATATGACGAGCTGGGAAACGGGAACGTAAAGGCAGTGAACAGTGGATAGTGGAGAGTAGAAGAGGCCTCGCGGAATCGCGGGGCCTTTTTTGTGTCTTTTTCGTGGTATTTCGTGGTTACTTCTTTAAAAGCCTGGAAAACCGGAACCACGAATTCACACGAAACAAGACGAACTCATGCGAATATTCAGAATGGCTTTCAATTATCCATTCTCAATTATCAACTATCAATTCGGACGCCGTCCGGAGTGCGCCAGCGTTCACCAGGTTCCCCAACGGTATGACCAAATCGCCCCTTCGTATGACCGCTGCACCAGAAGTAGTGTCAAACTCCGGCGACGCGGGCGCGGCCGGTGAAACGGGCGGCAGACGGGCGGCGGCAGAGCCGCGACACCAGGTCGAGCTTGCTCGGAAAAGCAGAGCTTTTCCGCAAATAGACGGGCACAGCCCTAATTTCTGTCGTTTGATCCTTGCAACACGTATTCATCTATGGTACTATTCAGCCGCTATGAGACGCGACTGGAAGATCTATAAAGGCGTTGCGGCAAGGCGCATTCCCGATACGGTGCGGTCGTCTATCAATCCTAACGGCGAGATCACATTCGACCTCGAAACCTATCGCAAAATGGGCGAGCCAGAGGCCGTTTGCCTTATGTATGAGGAATCGAAACGTACGATCGGCCTGAGACCGACCCACTCTGACCAACCGCATGCCGTCCTTGTCCGCGTCCGTCACGAAAAATCCAACCGCGTCGTGCGCTCGCGGCCCTTCCTGCGTGAAAACGGTATTAAGATCGAGCGCACCCTGCGGTTTCCCTACTCCTTCCTCGAAAACGATGTCCTCATCCTCGACCTCCGCACCGCCGTCACCTGCGGCAAAGGCGCCTGGAAATCGATCAAACCGATTTATCGATGAGCTCAATTTGATGCCGATTTCGTCTCCGCTGTACGTCCGTTAGTCCTTAAAAGATCTGACCGCAAGTGTGGTAATATTGCCGTGTCAATGACCATCACCGAGGACATTCCAATAACGGTCGATCCTGAGATTATGAGCGGCGTACCCGTCTTCAGAGGAACGCGTGTGCCGGTTTCCGCCATTTTGGAAAATCGTGAGGCCCGCGTTTCGCTTGACGAGTTTCTCGAAAATTTCCCCACTGTCACCCGCGAGCAGGTGGTAAGCGTTCTTGAATACTTCCGCTCGTCGCTCAATGACATCAGTCTCGCCGCATGAAGATCGTCATCGACGAGTGCGTTCCCAGCATCGTCAAACATCGCTTACCGTCCCGCAACATCGTGACAGTACAGGAGCTGGGCTGGGCCGTAATTGCGAGAAGACGGGCTGAGTGCTACATTCTCTTTGTGCATCTCTCATGCATGAACACCCTCTATTACGGCGACAATCTTAAGATTCTCACAGATTACATCCGGGGATGAGTCTCATCTTTTAGCTCGCGTAAGCGAGCGGCCAGAGTAGAGCCACGGGTGCAAACCCGTGGAAAGGGTGTAAAATCGCCAACCGAGCCCGCGTCAGCGGGTGAAAGAGCTTGAAAGATATGCCAAGATCGTACACAAATCTCATTTATCACATCGTTTTCTCAACCAAAGACCGCCGTCCAACAATCACGCCCGAACGCGAGCAGCGCCTGTACGAATACATCGGCGGCATCATCCGCGGACTAGGCGGAATTTTGCTGTGCGTGAACGG
>DASXPW010000333.1:0-7845 GCA_036493385.1 Pyrinomonadaceae bacterium | reverse complement strand
AAAAACAACTGCAACCAGAGCGAAATGAAACGTGAAGATATGCGAGGCGCCGGTGCCGACACGCAAGCCGTGTTCGGCGGCCTCGGCAAGATGCATGCCCACAAACAGGTAGATCGCGACGCCGATGATCGAACCGTACGTGCCCGGCGCACCCGGAATATATCCGACGCCGAATGTCGACACGGCCAGCGCAATATAGTCGAGAAACCCGCGAGCTTTTGGATTTTCAGATGCGTTCAATGGTCTTTAATTTCCCAAACAGGGGAAAAGTGAACTGTAAGAAGTGAAAAGTACGAACGTTAGTCGCCACTTTTTCCATTTCACTTTTACCTTTTTTCGGAAGAAATACTCTCCTGCTCAAAACTCAATTCCCTGCTGCGCGTAGATGCCCGCGTGAAAGGGATGTTTGATCTCTTTCATCTCGGTAACGAGATCAGCGGCGTCGATGAGCGCCTGCGGAGCATTGCGACCGCTCATGACGAAGTGAAGATGCGGCTGCGAATCTCGGACTTTTTTTATCTCGGTCAACACCTCATCCAGATCGAGAAATTTGTAATCGAGAACGTAAACGATCTCGTCAAAAACAAGCAGATCGTAGTCGCCGGTCGCCATTTTTGCCTTGCAAAGCTCCCATGTCTCGCGCGATGTTTCGATATCGACCGCGGGGTCCTTTGTGTCCCAGGTAAAGCCGGCGCCCATGGTGTGGACCTCGATGCCGAGTTTTTCGAGCGACTCATGCTCGCCGTACCGGTCCGTCTTCGACTTCATGAACTGGATCATGCAGCATTTCAGACCGCGGCCGGCCGCGCGGACCATCAGGCCGATCGAGGCAGTGGTTTTGCCCTTGCCGTCACCGGTGTTGACCATAAGAAGGCCTTTTGTATTTTCGCGGTAATCTTCCCTACGCCATTTGTAACGTTTCTCGTTGGTTTCGGGCATGCGGCTATGCGACAAGTTGCAGATTTGGATCAAGGCGCTGCGGAAGCGGCCAGTCGATCACAGCCTTGTCGACTGCGTCGGAAACCGCCAGTACGAGTTCTCGTTCGCGTTCGTCCCAGTTGCCTTCGACGCAGCAGCCCGCTGCATTCTTATGGCCGCCGCCGCCAAATTTTTCAGCGACCTTGGCGACATTGATATCGCCTTTGGATCGGAGGCTGACACGAAACTGGTTTGGACCGACCTCGCGTGTATAAACGACCGCCAGCACTTCACGCGCGGCAAGCGGAATATTGACAAAGCCATTATTGTCGCCGTCGACCGCTTTCGAATCGACCTTCATCGCCAGTGTCTGACGCATCCAGGCGATGCGTCCTGTGTCGTCGCGCTTGACGGTCTCAAGCACCCGGCGCATCAGCTCGATCCGCGACCAAGGATAGCTGTTATAAACAGCCTCCGAAATATCGGCTGGCTTTACGCCGACGCGAACGAGCTCGGAAGCTACCTTAAGCGTTCGGTCGGTCGTGTTCGGAAAATGGAACGAGCCTGTGTCGGTGACAAGGGCCAGATAGAGACACTCGGCGATCTCGCGTGTAACGCGGCCGCCAATGGCCTTACACAGGTTATAGATCATTTCGCCGACGGCTGAGGCGGTCGAATCGATCCAGTTGATCGAGCCGAAATGCGCGCTCGTAGCGTGGTGATCGATGTTAACGGTATATTGTCCGGCGAGACCTTTGATACCCGGACGGTCGACATCCGAGCACTCGATCACAAATACCCCATCGTATTCTCGATCGATAGCGCTGACCTGGCGGATATCTTCGGCCCCTGGCAGCGTGCGATATGCGACCGGGATCGTGTCCGCGGCAATTATCTCCGCCGATTTGTTTAGCGACCGCAGCAGCCAACAAAGTCCCAACGATGATCCAACGCCATCACCATCCGGACGAATGTGGGTCGTGATGGCGAAATTCTGTTTATTTTCAATTAACTCAACTACTTGGCTTAACACGAGTATGAAAGTAAAAAGTACAAAGTAAAACGTAAAAAGAAAGCAGGCTTCGTTTCACATCAAACTCTCAATCTCCACTAATTTCCTTTTCAAGCTCGCCCTTGTCGGTCAACTCGTTTAACAATCGACCGATGCGGGCGGCATTCTCTTCCGCGGTATCGCGGGCAAAATGGATGTGCGGCGCAAACCGAAGGTCCAGATTCAAAGCGACTTGCTGGCGAACGAACCCAGCGGCACGCTGCAATTCTCTCATTGTCCGTTTGATCTCGGGTTCCTCTCCGATGACCAACACATAAACTTTGGCGTCGCGGGTGTCGGGCGAAACTTCCACATCCGTTACGGTCGCGTTTTGCAGGTCCGGGTCATCAAGCTCAAACCCGACAACCTCGGATATTTCTTCTTTTAACGCTTCCGCAAGACGCTCCGGCCGACGCATAACACAAATTGATAATTGATAATGGAGAATTGAAAATGCGGCTCTTTAAGCAAACTGTCCATTATCAATTGTCCATTTTCCATTCTTAAAGTTCCGTTGCGGCGATCTTTTCGATCACGAACGCCTCGATCTCGTCCTCGACCTTGATGTCGTTGAAATTGACGAGACTGATGCCGCATTCAAATCCCAGGCGCACCTCGCTCGCGTCTTCCTTAAACCGCTTGAGCGAGGCGATATCGCCGTCCCAGATAACGACGCCATCGCGAATGAGCCGCGCTTTGGCCTGGCGACGAATGAGCCCGTCGGTGACGCGACAGCCAGCGATAGTACCGATCCTGGAAACTTTGAAGATCTCTTGTACTCGTGCCTTTCCGAGGATCACTTCCTTCTCGATCGCGTCGAGCATGCCGATCATAGCGGCCTTGATCTCTTCCTCGACCTTGTAAATGATCGAATGAAGCCGGATGTCGACGTCCTCGTGCTTCGCTGTTTCGGAAGCACGAGCTTCGGGGCGAACATTGAAGCCGATGATAACGACCGCAGACGATTCTTGACCGGCTTGTGTCGCTGACGCCAGTAAAACATCTGACTCGGCGATCGCGCCGACCCCGGCCCGGATGACCTTGACCTTGACCTTATCGGTCGAAAGTTTTTCGAGCGTTCCACGAAGTACTTCGACCGAGCCCTGAACGTCCGCTTTAAGGATAACGAGAAGCTCTTTGACCTCGGCCTGACCGAGCGACTCGATACCGCGTTTTGAGGTCTTGATGATCGCTGCCTGCCGGGCCAACATTTGGCGTTGATTTGCGATGTCCTGGGCGCGCTCGACATCCGCAACGACCTGGAAGGTGTCACCCGCCTGAGGCACGCCCTGAAGGCCGAGTATCTCGACCGGTGTCGCCGGGGCCGCATCGCCGACCGCGTCGCCTCGGTCGGAGAACATGGCCCTGACCTTGCCGTAAAATTGCCCGACAATGAACGGATCGCCGGTTCGCAGCGTTCCCTGCTGCACGAGCGCCGTTGCGACGGCGCCACGCCCCTTATCAAGCTTCGCTTCAAGAACGACGCCGGAAGCGCGCCGCGTTGGACTTGCCTTGAGATCGAGAATATCGGCCTGGAGCAGGACTGTCTCGAGCAGCGTGTCCAACCCTTCTTTCTTCTTGGCGGAGACGGGCACCATCTCGACATCGCCGCCCCAATCGACCGGCTGCAGGCCCAATTTTGCCAGACCCTGCTTTACCTTGTCCGGATTTGCGTCCGGCTTATCGATCTTGTTGATAGCGACGATCATCGGAACGCCCGCGGCTTTTGAATGC
The DNA here is from genome assembly GCA_036493385.1 of Pyrinomonadaceae bacterium. Taxonomy (GTDB): domain Bacteria; phylum Acidobacteriota; class Blastocatellia; order Pyrinomonadales; family Pyrinomonadaceae; genus OLB17. Next base: position 4,142 of record DASXPW010000333.1, on the reverse strand, counting down.
TCGACAGCCTCGACCGTCTGCGGCATGACGCCGTCGTCCGCCGCAACAACGAGGATGACAATATCCGTCGCCTTAGCGCCGCGGGCCCTCATCATTGTGAACGCCTCGTGGCCCGGTGTATCGAGAAACACGACCCGCCGCTGCTCCTCAGGACTGTCCGGATTCGCAACAAATACGCTGTAGGCACCGATGTGCTGTGTGATTCCGCCGGCCTCGCCCTCGGCAACATTTTCCTGACGGATCGCGTCGAGAAGCGACGTTTTGCCATGATCGACGTGTCCCATGACGGTGACGACCGGGGCCCGCGGTAATTCGACATCGTCGGCATCGGCAGCAATGAGTTCCTCGAACTCCTGCTCGATCACCATTTCCTCAAATGGCACGAAGCTCAGATCGACGCCAAAATCGTGACCCATCTCGATCGCCATCTTTTCGCCAATGGGCTGATTTAAAGTCGCAAAGACGCCCCGCTTGATCAATAGCTGCACGATGTCGCGCGGTGTGATCCCGAGTGCCTCGGCAAATTCGCGGATCGTCGCGCCTTCCGTCAGGCGGATCGTTTTCAGGTGTTGTTGATCGACGGAGCCGACCTGCTGCATTACCCGCTGTTCGATCGTCGTCTGACGCGGCACATCGATATCACGTTCGCTAAATCTGGCGCCCTTGTCGTCACGGGTCTTGCGTCCGCCCGAACGGCCAGGCCGGCGTCGATTGTCCGCCGGCGGGATATAGGTCATCTGCGGTGCGGTCCGCTCGCCAGGCGTTCCCTGAAATTGTGGTCGCCCGGCAGCTGACTGGCTCAAAGTGCCGGTCTGGCGCGGGCCTTGTGCGGCAATGCTGGCATCGCCTGCCTTGATCCCTTTTTGCACGGCCTCGCTGGTCGGCCGCAGGATCTTGATCGTACGCCCTGTCGGGCCGACTTGGGCTTCGGTCGCGGCGGGCTGCGACGGTATCGGCAGCTCAGGAATTCCAGTTTCGACGCGAGGCTGCTCCTCGACCGGCAGTTCGGCGGTTTGTCGGTCCTCGAGCGCGACGACCTCCGGTTCATCAACCGGCGCCGGCCTTGGTCTGAGCACTTTGGTTCTGCGGAGTTCTACCGGCGGGTTTGGAAGGTCGTCCTGCTCGGCTGGAGTTTCTGTGGGTGCGGGGACCGGCACCTCAACAACTTCTTCAACGGCCGGCTCGATCGGATTTTCCTCGGCGGCAGAATCCTCTCCCTTATTAGCCTTAGTGGCCTTGATGACCTTTATGGTCCGCGCTTTAGTCGGAGCCTCAGCCTTAGTAAGGTATTTGTTGCGCAGCTTGTCGGCAAACTCGGTGGGCACTGAATTCGATGCGACACTTACGTCGGCACCGGCACGGCGCAGCTCCTCCATGACACGCTTCGTGTCCTGCTTAAGCTCCTTTGCCAGGTCATAAATTCGAACTGTCTTTCGAACGGCCATAGATCAACCAATTGCGGTCATTTAACGTTTGACCGGGACGATGCTCAAGCTACCTTTCTTCTTCAGCGGGAGTCTCCCGCTCCTGTGACGCGGCTTCATCGACCGCCTCTGAAATCTCCGGCGCTGACTCTTCGGCTTCCGCGGCTACGACGCCGCTGTCAGTTTCCGTGTTCTGTAAACCTTCCGATGCTGCTTCTTCAGTAAACGTCGGAGCCGTCTCGGTATCGGTATCTGAAGCAGCTTCGGGGGACTGCTCGACGGAGCTCTCTCGATCACCAACTTCGGCCGTTTCTTCCGTCGGGCCGATCTGTTCCTCTACCTTCGCAGCGACGATCGCGGCCGCAGCGGCAATTATCTTCTCGGCCTCGTCGAGACTGACGTCAAGCGTGTCGACAAGGTCATCCACGCTGCTGGCGGCCAGCTTCTCGACATCAGTGATCCCCTTTCCTTCGAGAGCCTCGGCCTGAACCGTCGTGACGCCTTCGAGTGACGTGATCGGCACGGCTTCGCCGGACGCCATCATCCGGCCCATCTGACGGGCGATCTCCTTCTTAAGTATCTCTTCGCTGACGATCTTGATGTCCCAGCCTACAAGGCGCGTCGCGAGGCGGACATTCTGTCCCTTTTTACCGATCGCCAGGCTGAGCTGGTCCTCGCCGACGATGACCTCCATCTGTCGATTGTTGATATCGGTAATTCGGACCTGCGAGACCTTGGCCGGCGAAAGAGCATTTGCCGCGAAAACCGACGGCTCATCCGACCATTCGATAATGTCGATCTTTTCGCCCCGCAGCTCTTTGATGATCGACTGCACGCGAGAGCCTTTCATGCCGACGCACGCTCCTACCGGATCGACATCCTTTTCATTGGATGAAACGGCGATCTTTGCCCGGTCACCCGGTTCTCTCACGGCCGACTTGATCACGACCGTCTCGTCGTATATCTCGGGTACTTCCATCTCAAAGAGACGTTTTAGAAGTTCTTCTGACGACCGCGACGCTCTGATCTGCTGGCCCTTTTGATCTTTTGTAACATCGGCGATAACGACGCGAATGCGCTCGCCCTGATTCCACATTTCGCCGCGGGACTGTTCTTTTCGCGGGACGATAGCCTCCAGATTTGGAAATGCCGGCGCACTGACATCGATGATCATGTCGCCGCGCTCAAACCGTTTGACGGTCCCATTGATCAGCTCGCCCTTTCGGTCGACGTATTCCTCATAGACCTTTTCACGAAGTGCTTCGCGGACCTTTTGGACGAGGATCTGCTTGGCGGTCTGGGCCGCGATCCGGCCCATTTCTTCGCGTGGCAGCGGGATCAGTAGCATATCGCCGAGCTCGATCTCATCGCCGGCCAGCTCCTGTGCCTCGACAAGCGAAAGCTCGGCAGACGGATTCTCAACAGCGTCGACGACAGTCTTTTGGACTGAAACCTCAACGTCACCGTCCTCGGCATTCCATTCAACCTGAATGCTGTCCCCCGTTTTGTCCTGTGTCTTGAAATGCTTGCGCGCGGCCGCCTTTACGGCGTCCTTCATCGCCTCGATCACCATTGTGCGATCAAGCCCCTGCTCGCTGCACAACATCTCGATACTCTGTCCAATTGTCGAAGTCATAACAACTAATTGCCTTTTAGGCTTTCTTGAATTCCGACTGCAGATCGACCATCAAATTAGCTTTCACCACAGCGTCAAAGGGTATCTCTACTCGTCCGCTGGTGCGGTCGTCAAACTCGACGTGCGCTTCACCGGTCCCGACTATTGTTCCGGTAAAGTTTCGCTGTCCGTTGACCGGCCGAACCGTTTTCACCCGGGCGCTGTGGCCTGCAAACCGTTTGAAATCATCGATCGTGAACAGCTCGCGCTCGATCCCGGGCGAAGAAACCTCCAGAACGTAAGACGTTGGGATGAGATCTTCTCGATCAAGGATCGCCTCCATTTCTCTCGAGACGACCGCACAATCTTCGACCGTTACGCCTTCGGGCTTATCGATGAACACGCGAACGACCGGTGAACGCCTGGAGCCCGCGATCTGGCAATGGACGAGTTCGAAGCAGTTTCCCTCGGCGACCTCCTTTGCGATCGCGGCCGCTCGCTGCTGGATTCCCGGTAATTCAGCCATCTCACGAACAAAATAAAAAGTGGGTGCGAAACCCACTAGATACGTAACCTACGCATCGCGTCAAACTGTTATTTTACCTGATTTTCCAAAAGGATGGCAAGGCCGCGTCAGATCATCGACTTTACCTTGTTCACGATACCGTCCAGCTCCGAGAGGCGTTCCTGAACAGGTTTCAGTGTTTTGGCCGAGGGTTTTGCGATAAATTCTTCAACGACGATCGAAAAATCGCGCGCGACATTGCTGAGGCGTGACGTAACACGGTCAATGCCGGGATCCGCCTTGTCCGGGGTCGAAACGGTTCGCTTTGCCTCGGCGGATCCCCAATGGGTGATCCTAATGCTGCCCGGGCGAGACGAATCGGTTATCCAGCCCTCGCTGCTAAGGTGGTCTTTTATGCTCTCGCGACTCGAATAAAATCCTTCCGTCCTGAGCAGCTCTACAAAGTCCACGTCGTGCGAATCTCGTCCGCCGGTGATCTCGTAGATCTTGACTAGAACCTTATGAAATGCGTCCATGGCGATAGGGTCGACCTAAGTTTAGAAAATCCCTGAATTTTACGATGAAAGTGCGAGCCGCG
>DASXPW010000332.1:0-2394 GCA_036493385.1 Pyrinomonadaceae bacterium | reverse complement strand
AAGAGCATCGGCTCGGTCACAGTTACTTTTGCCTCGACCGAGTTTGGATCGACCTTCATGTAATAGGTCCGCGAATCGTTCAGAAAGATCAGCAGCGAGCCGAGAACAAGCGCCGACGCAAGCGCGCCGACCAAGATGGCGATCTGCTGATTCTTTGGCGTTGAGCCAACGAGAAATCCGGTCTTTAGGTCCTGTGAGGTCGTTCCGCCGTTCGAGGCCGCGATGCAGACGATGCCGCCGATAGACAGCGCCGTGACGAAATAAGGATCGGCCGCGGTCCAGCCGAGCAGCAGGAACGCGAGACAGGTGATCAACAAAGTGGCGACAGTCATACCCGAAATAGGATTTGACGAGGAGCCGACCTCGCCCGTCAGCCGCGACGATACGGTCACGAACAAAAATCCCAAAATAATGATCAGTATCGCCCCAAAAAATGAGACAAAAGGATGAACAAAAACGCTCAGCCCAAGCTTTGGAATGAGCATTATCGCCAGCATCAGTCCGATGACGCCGACAACGACCCATTTCATCGACAGGTCGCGGTCGGTACGCGGCGTGTTGCCGTTGAGGCCTGTTTCGCCGCCGCGTATGTCGGCCAGACCGGCCTTCAAACCGTGCCAGATGGTCGGAAGGCTTCGTGCAAGCGAGATGATGCCGGCCATCGCAACCGCGCCCGCACCTATATACAAAACGTAAGCGCCGCGGACGCCGTCAGGGTCCATTTCAGCGATGGTCTTGCTGACCTCAGGCGCGACCGGCGTGGTCATCATGCCGCCGAAGAATTTGATCATCGGTATCAGCACAAGATAAGAAAGAATGCCGCCGCCCATCATCAGGCCTGCGATCTTTGGGCCGATGATATAGCCCACGCCGAGCAGAGTCGGGTCGTTCGACAGACTCACCGAGCCGCCTTTGAACGTCTGGTCGGAAAACTGCTTCGTCGGTGTGTCTTTCCAGAACGAAAACACCTGCATCAGCACGTTGAAAACAAACCCGATGCCAAAGCCGATAGTAATGATCTTGCCACCCTGAAGTGCCGTATCATCCGTTTCGGAGGCGTCGGCCTCGTGCGAAGCGTCACGCGACTCTTTCGATGCTCCCGCTTTTAAGACTTCCGCGCAGGCTGTACCCTCAGGATATTTGAGAAATCCGTGCTGGTCCTTGATCAGCGCCCGTCGGAGCGGGATCATCATCAGAATGCCGAGCAAGCCGCCCATCACGCCGACCATCATCACGCGAGTAAGATCAAGATCGAAACCGAGGATCATGATCGCCGGCATCGTCACGCCGAGGCCGAAGGCGATCGATTCGCCGGCCGAGCCGGCCGTTTGCATGATGTTGGCCTCGAGAATTGTCGCGTCGCGCAAACCGGCTTTTGACAACAGCCGGAAAAGCGTTATGGCGATGACCGCGACCGGTATCGATGCCGAAACCGTCAATCCGGTCTTTAACACCAGGTACAGCGACGACGCCCCAAAAATGATACCGAGCAGCGTACCGATGATCAGCGGCACGATGGTCAGTTCACGCAGATGAGCCGAATCGGGAATATACGGGCGAAAATTCTCAAGAAACGGATTCTTCATACCTTTTTATGATGCTCGTTCTATGGATACGATGCCGAGCACGACCGCGGGGAAAGCTTGAAATTACTTGGGGTTACTGTAACCCGCGAGCCCAAAAAAGGCAATGGTTTAGCCGATAGGAACTAAATTTGCAGACGAGCAAATGTCCTTTTATAAGATGAACGCAAAAGCGACAACGGTAGCCGGTGGCGTGTCGAAAAAGAAGCGGCATGACGCCAACAAAGGTGGCTGGCGTCAGTATCGCGGGCTGATCTTCGGCCTGTTTGTTTTGGCCGGTGTCATCTACTTCGCGCTGCATATCGGCGAGGGCGAGCAGTTTCTCAGGCTGGTTTGGCACGCAAACCCGATCTGGCTCGGTATCGGCATTCTCTATCAGGTGGGAACGTATGTGGCACTCGGCGCCATCTGGTGGATCGTCATAAGGCATTTTAATGTCGACATTGGTCTTGGCGAGTTGACGCTGCTCTCACTGGCAAAATTTTCACTGGAAAAAATAGTGCCGTCGGCCGGCTTTGGCGGCAGCCTTTTGCTTGTCCGAAGCGTCGAAAGCCGCGGCGCGCCGGAAAGCGTGGCGGCGGCAACTCTATTGGTCGATGTGCTCTCAAATTATGCAGCGCGGGCGATCTCGATCGTGATCGCAGTCGCAATAATCTGGGCCGCCGAGGGACTTCACTGGACCATTGTGTTGGTGTGCGCCATGTTTATCCTGTTTGCGGCGAGCATCTTAGGCGGCATTTATTGGTTCACGAGCGTGCCGTTGGAAAAAATACCCCGCTTTATATTGAAGATCCCGGCAGTCGGCTCGGTC